>JADJGZ010000014.1 GCA_016707785.1 Bacteroidales bacterium
CCCTGTAGCCACCATCCCTTAAATATTTCTGGCGTTCGGTGAGTTTAAGGTCCGCTTTGATCATATCTTCCACCAGTGCATCCAGGTCATATTCAGGCACCCAGTTCAGCAAACGTTTTGCCTTTGAAGGATCCCCCAGCAACAATTCCACCTCTGTAGGCCTGAAATACTGCGGATCCACCTCCACCACCACACTTCCTTTTGGCAATGTACACTGATCATTTTCTATCCCCACCAATATTGCTTTCTCATTCACCCCTTCTCCCTGGAATTCAATGGTAAGTCCGGCAAGCTCAAATGATTTCCTGACAAAGTCCCTCACTTCTGTAGTAACTCCCGTGGCAATCACAAAATCATCCGGAGTAGACTGTTGCATCATCAGGTACATGGCACGGATATAATCCTTGGCATGTCCCCAATCCCTTTTCGCAGAAAGATTCCCAAGGAATAATTTATCCTGTAAACCCAATGCAATCCTGGCTACCGCCATCGTGATCTTGCGCGTAACAAACGTTTCACCCCTGATAGGAGATTCATGATTGAAAAGGATACCATTGGATGCAAACAAACCATAAGCTTCTCTATAGTTTACTGTAATCCAGTATCCATATAGCTTTGCAACCGCATAAGGGCTCCTGGGATAGAAAGGAGTAAGCTCCGACTGTGGAGTTTCTCTTACCAGTCCGTACAGTTCACTGGTTGATGCCTGGTAGAATTTGGTTTTTTCTACTAAACCCAACAGTCTGATGGCTTCCAGGAGCCTGAGCGTTCCAAGTCCATCTGCATTAGCAGCATATTCCGGACTATCGAAACTCACCTTTACATGGCTCATTGCGGCAAGGTTATAAATCTCATCCGGTTGAACCTCCTGAACGATACGGATCAGGTTTGCAGCATCCGTCAAATCCCCGTAATGGAGAAAGAAATTCCTGTGTTCTGCATGCGGGTCCTGGTATAAGTGATCGATGCGATCTGTGTTAAAGAGGGAACTCCTGCGTTTGATCCCATGAACAATATATCCTTTTTTCAGGAGGAATTCTGCCAGGTAGGCACCGTCTTGACCTGTGATTCCTGTGATGAGAGCGACTTTCATTTTATATAATTTGAATGCTGATCGTTATTTTTATAAGTTGATCACAATACTATGAATACTGGTTATTCAGATAATGAAGGTAAGCAACAGGTCTTTATTGATTAATCCGGTCAAAACCTGGTTTATTATTTCACCATCTCCCTGATTTGCTGCACAATTTCGATGCTTCTTCTCGAGTCTTCCAGTCCAAAACCGTTTCCGGCAAGGATTTGTTCATAAGAGCGAGTATGTAAATCCGTAAAACCTTCACTGAATTCAATCTCAGCTCCATCCATGGTGATTGATCGGTAAGTCCGCTTGCCGGCAGCTTTTGCTGATTCAGGCAAGTAATCAGGATTGATGCTCAGGAACCAGTTAACTCTTGCCTTTTCCAACAAAAGGAAGCCGGAAGCATGATCCTCAGTATGTTCTTTCACACGGTTTTCCTTCACATTTCCAAAAATCCAGGTGAGCATATCAAAGAAGTGGACACCAATATTGGTTGCAATCCCTCCCGATTTACTCATATCCCCTTTCCAGGAAATATGATACCACTTCCCACGACTGGTGATATAACTGAGATCCACATCATAGACACTACCGGCGGGACTATTGGCAATCTGTTCTTTCAAAGCTATGATTGCAGGGTGTATTCGTAATTGAAGGATGGTAAATATTTTCTTCCCTGTCTCATTTTCCAGGACCTTAAGTGCATCGAGGTTCCATGGATTGAGTACCAGCGGTTTTTCACATATCGCATGAGCCTCATTTCTCAGGGCAAGCCTGATATGGGCATCGTGCAGGTAATTGGGTGAGCAGATACTCACATAATCAATTTTGCTCAACGGATCACGCCTGCGGAGTTTATCCATAAACCGGTCGAAGCGCTCAGGTTCCGTGAAGAATTCTGCGTCAGGGAAATAGCTGTCCATAATGCCAACGCCATCATATTTATCGAGCGCTGCAACCAATTGATTCCCGGTTTCTTTGATAGCTTTCAAATGCCTGGGGGCTATATATCCACCTGCACCAATTAATCCAAATTTCAGTGGTTTATTACTCATAAGTTATACATAAGTCTGTTCAATAATTCTGATACTCACTCTGGAAGGGAATACAATTAATGCCCATATGAAGAAAAGATAAACATCATTCTCTGAATATGACATCACAAATTTACACTATTTGGTACATTTGTTATCAAAACATACCCTTCATGACCGGAATAATCACTTCAACCAGCAATCCCCGGATACGGAATCTCCTGCAATTACAATCGAAAAGCAAGGAACGCCGTAAACAGAACCTTATGCTGATCGAGGGATTCAGAGAGATCTCCAGGGCTCTGGCAGCTGGCGTAGTTGTTACTGAATTATATTATTGTAAAGAAGCCGATCAACAGGGTTTTTTCCGTGATTTCGGAAGTAAACTTAATAAAACTGATATATTTGAGATCAGTAAAGCTGTTTTTGAGAAAATAGCTTACAGAGAAGGTTCTGATGGGATGATGGCGCTTGCTGTACCTCCGGAGGAAAGACTCAATACTTTGAAATTAAGTGTAAATCCATTGATAATTATCCTGGAATCAGTAGAAAAGCCCGGCAACCTTGGCGCAGTGATGCGCACAGCAGATGCTGCCGGAGTAGATGCAGTAATTATCAGTGATCCTTTAACCGATATTTATAATCCCAATACCATTCGTTCCAGTGTAGGGTGTATTTTTACGACACCTGTTGTGGCTGCAGGTTCCGAAGAAGTGATGAAATGGCTTACTCAGCAGGGAATAAAAACCTATGCAGCTGCATTAACAGCATCAGCCCGGAACGTATATCAATTTGATTTCAGAGGTCCAACTGCATTTGTTATGGGAACAGAAGCAACCGGGTTGAGTAAGTCCTGGTTGGATTTCAGCACTTCCCAGGTAATAATCCCCATGAATGGAATAGCCGATTCCCTGAATGTTTCAGTAAGCACTGCAATTGTAGTATATGAAGCCTACCGGCAGAGGATGAAATAGTGCCGTGGCCTCAGTGCTGAGTGCTGAGTGCTGAGTGCCGGGTGCCGGGTGCTGAGTGCTGAGTGCTGGAAGTGACCAGCCAAAATGCGAAGTCCGGATGCCAACCAGTCAAAGCCAAATCTTTCAGTCAAATCAAATCCAAATCAAATTTAATTAATCCAAAAATCAAATTATCCAATTGTATGAATCCAAGTTCCTTATTTGCATTTTCAAATTCAAATCCTAACATCTCTAAAATTCATCAAACATCCGACATCAAACACATCCGACATCAAACATCCGACATTAAACATCCGATATTAATCATAGAAAACCCAGGTCACACCCGCTTTAAAAGCAGCATCTGCGCCCGGATAGTGAGGAGTCATGATATAAGAATATCCGAACCACCCTGCATTCATATGTTGGTATTTCAGGAAGATCCTGGCACGTTTTACTTTTAGGTTAATAAAGGCGTCAATATAGGGATAATCGCCAAAGACCTCAGTATTTTGCTTATAGAACATCCTGACGGCC
This sequence comes from Bacteroidales bacterium, assembly GCA_016707785.1. Classification (NCBI taxonomy): domain Bacteria; kingdom Pseudomonadati; phylum Bacteroidota; class Bacteroidia; order Bacteroidales; species Bacteroidales bacterium. The sequence continues at coordinate 3,606 of JADJGZ010000014.1, forward strand.
GGCATATATTTATCAGCATGATAGGCTGAGTAGTACAATCCCTGTAGCCCGATTTCAGCCAGTAGCACTTTTTTAAATAATAGCCTGCTATAACTGATGGATGCATCGGCTACAACTGAAGGCAAACTGACAATGCTATCCCTGGAAGTTTGCTGCAAAGTTACATGGGCATCAAATATCCAATGACTTAACCGGAAGATTTTGGCGGCATCCGCACGATATATGCTTATTGCATCCTGTGACTGCTCGGGTTGGATATCTTCATTCAACCAGGTATAGTTGGATGTTCGGAAGTAGGAAACCCCCAGTTCATAACCAAAGAATTCAAGTTTGGCTGTTGCGGAAAGATAATCCTGGCTTTTGAGATCCCTGTCCCAGCGAAAATGATTAGAGAAATAGTGAGAAAAGAAATAATCAGCGTGCCTCAGACCTTTTGAAGCAGTCAGAGAAATACGTTTCAGTGATTCCTTTTTACCAAAATACTGGTAGAACTGGCCTTTTAATTCATAGTCTCCACTATTATATCCTCCGATCGAAAGGTGTCCATCTGCAATGAAATAGGTTTTCCGGGCGATGATCCCTTTAAGAGTACCGAAAGGAGTAATTTGGGTATATTGTTTTTGAATGAGTGAATTAGTCACTAATTCCTTAGCACTAAATACATAGACAGGAACCATTTGATTCACCTGGTATTCTGTTGTGAATCCGATCTTATCGATCCTATGACTGATCCCAAAGGCGTATTGGAATGGAAAACTGCTGCCGGATGTATCCGGTTCAATATTTGAGTAAACAAAATGGTTTTCTAATTGAGTATGAAAGTTAGAATCAAGTGTACTCACAGAATCTCCATATACAGTTGGATAAAACCTGGAAAGAATGGAAGTGTATGTCTTATCATCCTGGAATGCGGTGGTTAAGCGCTTATATTTAAAGGTATGCACGATTCTGCCTGCATTGAATTTCTTTGTCTGACTTTCTATAGAATCTGTTTTCGATGGGCCTTGTCGCTGCAAAGTAAAATAATGCTGAAGCAGGATACCTGCATTTTTTGAGCGATTGCTGGCATTATTCAGGTTAACATTAATAGTCTTGCGGTTACTTTCAGTATTCTCCTGGAAGACTGAATCATAGGTGATTCCTCCGTTTTCATAATTTTGCTGCCGATCGTTCAGGTATGCAGCCATCACTCCGTATCTCTTATCAGGCAGAACATACCTGACTGTGAAATAGCCGGTAGCGTAATAAGCTCTCTGGCGCAGGTATAATCCCGGGGAGTTCTGGTATCTTGCATGCAATCCAAGAGTCAGCCCTTTTTTTACCTGTTGACTGTGACTGAAAAGAAGCTGTTGTTCTTTAGCTTTCCCCATTACATAATGTAGCTCTGAAAAGGGTTTCTCGAGTTCATAAAACTTTATATTCTCTATTTGATATTGATAAACGTTGAAAGCATCCTTCCTGAAAGTCATTCCCATTGTACTGTTATCAGTGAAGGTAATGGGTGTAACGGCTGAGCCAACATTGCCTAGTGAGGCATAGGTCTGTTTATTTTTTTCAAGAACACTGTATTGATGAAAAGCGTGAAGGCCGGCAGTATAGGGCTTTTGAGTATAAGAAGCGTAAAGATTAAAGGTATATACGAGAGTTCTGGCGGTATCGGGACTCAGGGCTGATTTTTCCTTACTAGTCTCCTGGTTGGTGTTCTCAGATTCCTCCTCACCTTCAGAACTTCCCTGCCGGAATTTATTAATCTGGGCATGAAGACTAAGCGTATACACCAGTAAGGGTAGGAGGGAGGCTATTTTCAGAAATTGTTTCAAGGCTATAATCAGGAAGATGGAAGTTAATTAATTTTTACCTTGCAAAAATACCTAAAATCCTTCTAGTTATTGCAGTAATTAACTAACGTTATGTATTATTGGAATTAGGTGGTTTCCTCCAGTATTTCCTCAGACGATACCCTGGGTTTTCAAATCCCGAAGGGAAATGCTGCCAGTATCAAATTTCCTGCAAGGAATCATGTTCATTAAAGGATTCCCGAAGGGAATCATGTTCATCAAAGAATTCCCGCAGGGAAACCATCACCGGTAGGGATTCCCGAAGGGAATCAACATCAATAACAAAAAAAAACCCTGCCAGAGACTGACAGGGTTATAAAGGTCGGCGGCGACATACTCTCCCACACGAATGCAGTACCATCTGCGCGGACGGGCTTAACTTCTCTGTTCGGAATGGGAAGAGGTGGGCCCCGTCGCTATAGCCACCTAAAGTTTTTAATATCTTAGGTTCTATAAAGAATTGACAAACACGAAAGAAAATACACAATTTATATTGATGAAATGCTTGACGTCAATAGAAAGCTTACGGGTAATTAGTACTGCTCGGCTGTGCCATTACTGACTTTACACCTGCAGCCTATCAACGTCGTAGTCTACAACGACCCTTAAAGGAAGCCTCATCTTGGGCTGAGTTTCGCACTTAGATGCTTTCAGCGCTTATCTCATCCATACGTAGCTACCCTGCGATGCAGCTGGCGCCACAACAGGTGCACTAGCGGTATGTCCGACTCGGTCCTCTCGTACTAGAGTCAGGTGCCCTCAAGCTTCCAACGCCCACAACAGATAGGGACCGAACTGTCTCGCGACGTTCTGAACCCAGCTCACGTGCCACTTTAATCGGCGAACAGCCGAACCCTTGGGACCTTCTCCAGCCCCAGGATGTGACGAGCCGACATCGAGGTGCCAAACCACTCCGTCGATGTGAGCTCTTGGGAGTGATCAGCCTGTTATCCCCGGAGTACCTTTTATCCTTTGAGCGATGGCCCTTCCATGCGGAACCACCGGATCACTATATCCGTCTTTCGACCCTGCTCGACTTGTTGGTCTCACAGTCAAGCATGCTTATGCTATTGCACTCTGCGTACGGTTACCAAGCGTACTGAGCATACCTTTGAAAGCCTCCGTTACTCTTTTGGAGGCGACCACCCCAGTCAAACTACCCACCATGCAATGTCTCCCGCAGATGCGGGATTAGGCTTCAAATAAACAAAGGGTGGTATTTCAAGGTTGACTCCACGACACCTAGCGGCGCCGCTTCACAGTCTCCCACCTATCCTACACATCGTTTATTCAAAGTCAATGCAAAGTTATAGTGAAGGTTCACGGGGTCTTTCCGTCCCGTTGCGGGTATCCGGCATCTTCACCGGAACTACAATTTCACCGAGCTCATAGTTGAGACAGTGCCCAGATCGTTACACCATTCGTGCAGGTCGGAACTTACCCGACAAGGAATTTCGCTACCTTAGGACCGTTATAGTTACGGCCGCCGTTTACTGGGGCTTCAATTCAAAGCTTCGGATTGCTCCTAACCTCTCCTCTTAACCTTCCAGCACCGGGCAGGTGTCAGGCCTTATACGTCATCTTTCAATTTAGCAAAGCCATGTGTTTTTGATAAACAGTCGCCTGGGCCATTTCTCTGCGCCCCGCAGATGCGGGGGTCCTTTTTCCCGAAGTTACAGGACTAATTTGCCTAGTTCCTTAACTATGATTCACTCGAGCACCTTTGGATACTCTCCTCGACCACCTGTGTCGGTTTCCGGTACGGGCGGCACTAGCCTGAAGCTTAGGGGTTTTTCTTGTGAGTCTGATTAGGGCCATTATCCACTCATCCGAAGACTTGTGGTACTATCAGGTTCGACATCCGCAGCGGATTTGCCTACTGCAGATATATCTACACCCTTCAACGTACTATTCCGTCAGTACGCAGGCCTTTCACACCTCCTCCACCCCATCGCAGCTGTGCCGGTACATGAATATTAACATGTTGTCCATCGTCTACCCCGTTCGGGTTTGACTTAGGTCCCGACTAACCCTGATCCGATTAGCGTTGATCAGGAAACCTTGGTCTTTCGGTGTGCGGGTTTCCCACCCGCATTATCGTTACTTATGCCTACATTTGCTTTTCCAGACGCTCCAGCATGCCTTACGACACACCTTCAACGCAGACTGGAATGCTCCCCTACCAGTACCGTCATAAATGACGGTAATCCATAGCTTCGGTAATATGCTTATGCCCGATTATTATCCACGCCCGATCGCTCGACTAGTGAGCTGTTACGCACTCTTTAAATGAATGGCTGCTTCCAAGCCAACATCCTAGCTGTCAATGCAATCAGACTTCGTTAATTCAACTTAGCATATATTTGGGGACCTTAGCTGATGGTCTGGGTTCTTTCCCTCTCGGCGCTGGACCTTAGCACCCAACGCCTCACTCCCGAGTATATTATACAGCATTCGGAGTTTGTCTGGATTTGGTAGGCGGTGAAGCCCCCGCATCCAATCAGTAGCTCTACCTCTATATAACTCAACCTCGAGGCTGCCCCTAAAGGCATTTCGGGGAGTACGAGCTATCTCTCAGTTTGATTAGCCTTTCACCCCTACCCACAACTCATCCAAAGACTTTTCAACGTCAACTGGTTCGGACCTCCAGTCCGTGTTACCGGACCTTCATCCTGGTCATGGGTAGATCACTAAAGTTTCGCGTCTACCCCCTCTGACTACACGCCCTATTCAGACTTGCTTTCGCTTCGGCTCCCCCCGTTTACGGGGTTAACCTTGCCAGAGAGGAGTAACTCGTAGGCTCATTATGCAAAAGGCACGCTGTCACCCCACAAGGAGGCTCCAACCGTTTGTAAGCGCACGGTTTCAGGTTCTATTTCACTCTTCTGTTCGAAGTACTTTTCACCTTTCCTTCACAGTACTGGTTCGCTATCGGTCTCTCAGGAGTATTTAGCCTTACCAGATGGTGCTGGCAGATTCCCACAGGATTTCTCCGGTCCCGCGGTACTCAGGATACTGCTAGGTAGTAAATTCATTTCGCTTACAGGATTTTCACCTTCTATGATTCAACTTTCCAGAAGATTCAGCTATAAATTTACAGTCCACATTGCAGTCCTACAACCCCGGTCTTGCCGTAACAATACCGGTTTGGGCTTTTCCCCGTTCGCTCGCCACTACTTAGGGAATCACTATTGTTTTCTCTTCCTCCAGGTACTTAGATGTTTCAGTTCGCTGGGTTTGCTTCCGACTAAGTCGGATACTAGGCCTTCAACCTAGTGGGTTGCCCCATTCGGAAATCTCCGGATCAAAGGTTGTTTGCACCTCCCCGAAGCTTATCGCAGCTTACCACGTCCTTCATCGCCTCTGAGAGCCAAGGCATCCGCCGTACGCTCTTGATAACTTTCTTATTGATGCTCGATGTCAATTATAAACATCAATCTAATTTATGTATTTTCTTTCAGTATGTCAAAGAACGTAGTGATTTCGGATTTTTGAATTCGGATTTCGGATTTTTAAAGTCCTATATTCGAAATTCGCGATCCACAATCGACTTGTGGAGAATAAGGAGTCGAACCCTTGATCTGTCGTTTGACAGATCTTCCAAAATTTCCAGCATGTTAAAGAACGTTGTGATTTCGGATTTTTGATTTCGGATTGCGGATTTAATAAATCCAAAATTCGCAATCCACAATCCAATGGTGGAGAATAAGGGATTCGAACCCTTGACCCCTAGCTTGCCCGGGGGGCGTTAGTGCAAAGCTAGTGCTCTAGTCAACAACTGAGCTAATCCCCCAAAACGACTGTGTAGTCCCGCGCAGAGTTGAACTGCGGACCCCTACATTATCAGTGTAGTGCTCTAACCAACTGAGCTACGGGACTATTAATTCCTTTTCCCTCAGGGCAGCGCCCTCACTCACTCGCTTGGGTTAACAATAAAAACATGAAGTCAACACAGTAGTGAATATCCTTCCCGTCATTACTGACGGGACCAGAATAAATCACTCTAGAAAGGAGGTATTCCAGCCGCACCTTCCGGTACGGCTACCTTGTTACGACTTAGCCCTAGTTACCTGTTTTACCCTAGGCCGCTCCTTGCGGTGACGGACTTTAGGTACCCCAAGCTTCCATGGCTTGACGGGCGGTGTGTACAAGGCCCGGGAACGTATTCACCGCGCCATGGCTGATGCGCGATTACTAGCGAATCCAACTTCACGAAGTCGGGTTGCAGACTTCGATCCGAACTGAGACCGGCTTTGGAGATTTGCTCCCTGTCACCAGGTGGCTGCCCTCTGTACCGGCCATTGTAGCACGTGTGTAGCCCTGGACGTAAGGGCCGTGCTGATTTGACGTCATCCCCGCCTTCCTCACTACTTGCGTAGGCAGTTCCTTTAGAGTCCCCAGCATTACCTGATGGCAACTAAAGGTAGGGGTTGCGCTCGTTATGGGACTTAACCCGACACCTCACGGCACGAGCTGACGACAACCATGCAGCACCTCGTAGAATGTCCCGAAGGAAGATCACGTTTCCGCGACTGTCATTCCACGTTCGAGCCCAGGTAAGGTTCCTCGCGTATCATCGAATTAAACCACATGCTCCTCCGCTTGTGCGGGCCCCGTCAATTCCTTTGAGTTTCAATCTTGCGACCGTACTCCCCAGGTGGATCACTTAATACTTTCGCTAAGACGCTGACAGTATATCGCCAACATCGAGTGATCATCGTTTACAGCGTGGACTACCAGGGTATCTAATCCTGTTTGATCCCCACGCTTTCGTGCATGAGCGTCAGTTTCTGCTTGGTGAGCTGCCTTCGCGATCGGTGTTCTGTGTCATATCTAAGCATTTCACCGCTACATGACACATTCCGCCCACCTCAACAGTACTCAAGAATGACAGTATCAATGGCAGTTCTACAGTTGAGCCGTAGGATTTCACCACTGACTTATCACTCCGCCTGCGCACCCTTTAAACCCAATGAATCCGGATAACGCTTGCATCCTCCGTATTACCGCGGCTGCTGGCACGGAGTTAGCCGATGCTTATTCTTACGGTACCATCAGCTCCGGTTCACGACCGGAGGTTTTTTCCCGTATAAAAGAAGTTTACAACCCATAGGGCCTTCATCCTTCACGCGGCATGGCTGGGTCAGACTTGCGTCCATTGCCCAATATTCCTTACTGCTGCCTCCCGTAGGAGTCTGGTCCGTGTCTCAGTACCAGTGTGGGGGATAATCCTCTCAGAACCCCTAGACATCGAAGCCTTGGTAAGCCGTTACCTTACCAACTAGCTAATGTCACGCATGCCCATCTATAACCGCCGGAGCTTTAGTTGCAATGTGATGCCACATCGCAATGTTATGGGATATTAGCCAGCCTTTCGGCGGGTTGTGTCCCAGTTAAAGGTAGGTTGCATACGCGTTACGCACCCGTGCGCCACTCTCACCAAAGTATTGCTACTTCGGATCCCGTTCGACTTGCATGTATTAAGCCTGCCGCTAGCGTTCATCCTGAGCCAGGATCAAACTCTCCATTGTAAGTTGATCTTAAATGTCTCAAGAAATATTCTACTCTTTTCTAATTGAAAAGGGATATTCGCTACTGTGTGATTGACTTCAGTTTTTCAAAGAACGTTTGACTTATATTTTGCCGTTGCCGGCTTTGTCATTCAATTTCTAATTCCCAACTTTTTCTTACCGACCCCTTTTGGGACCGTTTTTTGTTTTGGGACTGCAAAGGTAATAATCTTTTTTATTCCCACAACACTTTTTATAAAAAAAATGTTAACAATTTTTTAAAGAACGTTGGTTGTTTTCAAATGGGCTGCAAATGTATAACGATGTTTTGAATTGACCAAATAATTTGTGAAAAAAAATCAAAAATCTTTTAGTCTCCATATTTTCAGTGTTTTATGATTAAAACTTCTGAAACCCTCATCAATAGCGACTTGCAAACCTTCAATGAACTTGTGCTGTAAAGCGGGTGCAAAAGTAGAAAGATTTTTTATATATCCTACAACTATTTTAAAAAAAAATAAATATATTTTTTAAGTAACAGTGAATCAGTTAAATATGCTTAAAAATATTTTTGATTATCATAAATCTATACTTTTGAAGTTATTATTAAACCATCTATATCCTTCTATCTGCATGATCATATGAAGACATTCAGTACAACATTAAAATTCCCATCACTCATTATCATAGCCCTCTTATCAGGACTTTTAGCGTATTCTCAAACCCAGGATCCAGTCCTTATAGAAACAGAACCCCGAAAACCCTGGACTGAACGATTATTCTATGGCGGATCCCTGGGATTGCAATTCGGGTCTGTTACACTTGTTGATATTTCTCCTTTAATAGGGTATAAACTAACTCCCCGCATCGGCGTTGGTGTTAGCCCTACCTATAAGTATTATCGTTTCCGGAACTACTACGGACAATCCTATGATTTGAAAACAAATGTAATTGGAGGTAGTCTATTCGGACGTGTCCTGATCCTTGAAAGTATTTTTGCCCATGCAGAATATGAATACCTGACCTATAAATCAAAGGACTTAGCAGTCTCATCTGTCTCTGTCAGGAATGAATATAACTCAGTACTGGTTGGTGCAGGTTACAGGGAACCTATTTCTTCCAATGGGTATATGTACTTATTGTTACTCTGGAATCTGAACGAAACCATAGATTCTCCCTATACTAATCCGATTATAAGGGCAGGTTTTAGTATTGGATTCTGACATGATTTCTTCATACCTATTATATATAGGTATAAAATCTCGAAAAAGATAAAGGGTGAGTCCCGATTATTTCTTTACCGGAATATTACGCAGTACTTCCAGGGTAAGATCCCAGAATTTTCCTACGGTCGAAATCAGCAGGCGTTCATCTGGTGAATGAGCACCTTTGATTGTAGGGCCATAAGAAATCATATCCATCTCAGGATACTGTTCACCAATCAAGCCACATTCCAGCCCTGCATGTATAGCCAGGACCTTAGGTTCTGTCTTGAATAGTTGCTCATAAGCATTCCTGGTGATATCCAGAACCGGAGAGGTTGGATTGGGTGTCCATCCAGGATAACCATCGCTATGCACAATCTTAGCACCTGCTAGTCGGAAAACACTCACAACCATGCTTACCACATCATCCTTTCCGCTTTCAGAGGAGCTACGCTGACTTGTACCTATAATAATCTGTTTGTCGTTGAATTTTACCGATGCCAGGTTGGTAGAGGTTTCTACGAAATTTGGTATATCGGCTGACATGGCAATAACTCCATGAGGGCAAGCATACAGGGAGTTAAGTAACCTTTCCTGTGACGAAAGATCCATCACAAAAGAAGGCATTTCAGTGGATTGATAACTTACAAGGAGTCCCGGCTCAGTAGTCTTGAATTCAGCTTTTATAGTTGCATTAAATTCCTTTACACACTTAATGAACTCATTCTGAAATCGTTTGGGTACAGTAACTGTGGCAAAAGCTTCCCTTGAAATGGCATTTCTAAGATTACCTCCGTCAAAAGAGGAGATACGCATTTCGTATTTATTGCTGGCATTCCATAATAACCTGTTCAGGATTTTATTGGCATTACCCAGTCCTTTATTTATATCGTCTCCTGAGTGACCACCTTTCAGTCCTGTTACCTTTACAAGGAATCCACCACAATCATAGTTCACCGGTACCTTTGAAAAGGTAAAAGTGATCGTAGTATCTTTTCCCCCGGCACATCCAATAAATAATTCTCCTTCATCTTCTGAGTCAAGGTTCAATAGGATATTCCCTTTCAGAAATCCAGGACGTAGCCCTTTGGCACCGGTTAGCCCGGTTTCCTCATCAACAGTGAAAAGGAATTCAAGCGGACCATGTTCGAGGGATTTGTCTTCCATTATGGCCAGTTGTGCGGCAATCCCAATGCCATCGTCAGCACCAAGGGTTGTCCCCATGGCTTTAACCCATTCTCCTTCAACACGAGGTACAATAGGATCTTTCTCGAAATCATGATAAGTGTCAGAATTTTTCTCACAAACCATGTCAATATGACTCTGCAGAACTACAACCTCAAGGTTTTCATACCCTTTTGATGCACCTTTTCTGACAAGTATATTCCCGGTTTCGTCTGTCAAACATTCCAAACCAAGTTCATTGGCTACCGATTGTATATAGGCTGAAATCTTTTCTTCCTTTTTGGAAGGACGGGGAACCTTGCAAATCTGATCAAAATATTTCCAGATCAATTCCGGGTATAGGCCTTTGAAAACATCATTCATGACTATTTATTATATGAAGTTGGCACAAATATATGTTATTATTTAAAAGATTGATTTTCTTTCGACCAAGTTCTTTAAAAAAATATACCGAATTGGTAATAATTTTAGGTTATTGGGTTTCTAAAGAGTGCTGAGTGCGGGGGTGCAGGGGAGTGCCGGTGCTGAGTGCGAGTGCGGTGCGGCTGAGTGCCCGAGGAAGCCTGTGGCCTGGATGGGGCGGGCGGTGCCGGGGTGCCGGGTGCGGAGTGCGGTGCCCGGGGCCGGCTGAGGAAGGGGAGCCTTTGGCTCTGAGTGTTTGGTCATTTCCAAGGTTCCGACATCCGACATCAAACATCCGACATCCGACATCAAACATTCAGGTGCCGGAGTGCCGATGTGCCGATGTGCCGATGTGCCGAGGTGCCGAGGTGCCGGAGTACTGAGTGCCGAAGGGAAGCCTTTGGCTCTGAGTGTCCCGAAGGGAAGCCTGTGGCTCTGAGTGTTTGGTCATTTCCAAGGATCCGACATCCGACATCCGACATCCGACATCAAACATCCGACATCAAACATCCGACATCAAATTGTGCCGGAGTGCCGATGTGCCGAGTGCTGAGTGGGTGCTCAAATCCAGATCCGACATCGAATGCTCAAACATCCGACATCAAGTGCCATGTGCTGACAAATCAAGGTCAAATCCGAAATCCGAAATCCGAAATCCGACATCAAACATCCGACATCAAACATCCGACATCAAACATCCGACATCAAACATCCGACATTAGGATCAGAATGCTTTCAACTGATCAATGGCAGCGAGAGGATCAGGACTGGAGAATACGGCATTGCCGGCGACGAGAACATTAACCCCTGTTTCAACGAGTTCCCTGGCATTGCTGAGATCAACACCGCCATCCAGTTCAATTAAGGTTGAGAGTTGCCTCTCATCGATCATATTTTTCAACTTCCTTACTTTATTTAAGGAGGAAGGAATGAATTTTTGTCCCCCAAAACCTGGATTCACGCTCATGATTAGCACCATATCCAGATCAGGAAGGATTTCTTCCAATACTGAAACAGGAGTATGTGGATTGAGTGCAACCGCAGCTTTGACACCTAGTTCCTTAACGGCCTGAATCGAACGATGTAAATGAACTGACGCTTCATAGTGAAAACTGATAATATCGGCACCTGCATCCACAAACTCTTTGAAATACCTCTCTGGTTGGGTAATCATGAGATGCACATCAAGGGGTTTGCTTGTAAGTCTTCTTATAGCTTTTATGAAATGAAATCCAAAAGTGATATTTGGGACAAAAACTCCGTCCATAATATCAAGGTGAATCCAATCGGCATTGCTTTTATTCAGCATTCCCATTGCATTTTCAAGGTTCCTGAAATCAGCAGTTAAGATGGAGGGTGCCAGAAGGTGTTTCATGAAGGTAGATTGAAAATGAACTTGGTGAATAAAGCAGAAGTTGAAACAAATATAAAAAAAAAGAGCGGAGAAGATCCGCTCTGCATATTATCCAAGGTAAGTTTTGAGGATTTTGCTTCTGGAGGTATGTTTCAACCTGCGAATGGCTTTTTCCTTGATTTGTCTGACTCTTTCCCGGGTGAGGTCGAATTTCTCACCTATTTCTTCAAGGGTAAGCGGATGGCTGCCATTGAGTCCGAAATAGAGTTTGATCACGTCGGCTTCACGTGGGGTGAGGGTGCTGATGGCCCTGTCAATTTCCTTGCGGAGTGATTCGTAGAGAAGTCCGGTTTCCGGTGTTGGGCCGTCTTCGCTTCTCAGCACATCATACATAGTGTTATCTTCATCCTGCACGAGTGGGGCATCCATTGATACATGCCGGCCTGAGTTGCGCATGGATTCCTTTACTTCATTTTCGCTGATTTCAAGGAGAACTGCTATTTCGTCGCTGTTGGGTTCACGCTCGTATTGCTGTTCAAGTTTGGCATAAGCCTTATTGATTTTGTTTATGGCACCAATTTTATTAAGGGGTAGCCTAACGATACGTGATTGTTCAGCAAGTGCCTGAAGGATGGATTGACGAATCCACCATACAGCATAGGAGATAAACTTGAATCCGCGGGTTTCATCAAAACGCTGTGCAGCTTTGATTAAGCCAAGGTTTCCTTCATTAATAAGATCCGGGAGACTTAGCCCCTGGTTCTGGTATTGCTTGGAAACGGAAACAACAAAACGGAGATTGGCTTTGGTTAATTTTTCAAGAGCAGCACGATCACCTTGTTTAATTCGCTGAGCAAGCCGTACTTCTTCTTCAGCAGTGATCAGTTCTACTTTCCCTATTTCCTGGAGATACTTATCGAGCGATGCAGTTTCGCGATTTGTAACCTGCTTTGTAATTTTGAGTTGCCTCATAGTATTTACTGGTTGTTGGCGATGAGTTGTACGAAAAAACCTTAACTAAGGTTCCAAAAAAACCTGAAAAAAATAAAAGTTTCTGTCCCGGGTCTATTTTTCAGACCCGGGACTTGACCTTTATTGAGGTGCTCCTGCTTCATCCTGAGCCGGACGAGGCAGTAATACCTTACGGGATAATTTCAGTTTTCCTGTTTTACTATCGACTTCAATCAGCTTAACTTCAATTTTGTCACCTACTTTCAAAACACTTTCAACATCCTTTAGTCTTCTCCATTCAATTTCGGAAATGTGAAGCAGTCCGTCCTTGCCGGGAAGAATTTCAACAAAGGCTCCGAAAGTGGTAATGGTTTTAACTGTTCCGGTATAGACTTCACCTACTTCCGGAATGGCAACAATGCCTTTAATCCTGGCTTTTACAGCTTCGATGGAGGCTTTGTTATTGGAAACGATATCGATAACACCAAATTCGCCAACTTCCTCAATCACAATTGTAGAACCGGTTTCACGCTGCATTTCCTGGATTACTTTTCCACCCGGGCCGATAACTGCACCGATAAATTCTCTTGGGATGGTGATTTTTACAATTCTTGGAACGTGTGGTTTATAGTCCTCACGTGCTTCGGTAAGTGTTTTTGCAAGTTCGCCGAGGATATGGATCCTGCCTTTGCGGGCTTGTTCAAGGGCTTCAGCAAGAATCTCAAATGATAGACCATCTACCTTGATATCCATCTGGCAGGCTGTAATACCATCTGATGTGCCGGTAACCTTGAAATCCATATCACCTAAATGATCTTCATCACCCAGGATATCTGACAGGATTCCATATTTTTTGGTTTTGGTATCTGTAATAAGGCCCATTGCAATTCCGGCAACCGGCTTACGAAGTTTTACGCCTGCATCCAACAATGCCAGTGTTCCGGCACATACGGTAGCCATAGATGAAGATCCATTGGATTCGAGGATATCAGAAACGATCCTGACAGTATATGGATTGTCTTCTTTACTAGGCATCATTGCTTTAAGAGCGCGAAGTGCCAGGTTTCCATGACCGATTTCCCGGCGTCCGGTTCCACGAATAGGTTTTACCTCTCCTGTTGAGAAAGGAGGGAAGTTATAATGAAGGATAAAATCTACCTTTTCTTCGATCATAGCACCATCGATCATTTGTTCATCGAGCTTGGTACCCAGTGTAACCGTTGTAAGAGATTGAGTTTCTCCACGTGTGAAGATTGCTGAACCATGAGCCATAGGCAAATAGTCTACTTCACTCCATATTGGGCGTATTTCATCCAGTTTGCGACCATCAAGCCGACGACGTGATTCAAGTACCATGTTACGCATGGCTTCTTTTTCAGTGTCGTGGTAATAGCGATCGATAAGGGCAGATTTTGCAGCCAGGATTTCTTCGCTTAATGTAGCCTTATATTCATCTTTAATTGCATGGAAAGCTTCAGTTCTAGCATGTTTAGGCTGGCCCGACATTGCAATAGCAAGGATTTTTTCGTACGTATAATCCCTGAGTTCTTTACGGAGTTCTTCGTCGTGGTGTTCATGACAATACTCACGTTTTGGACTGGCTTTTTCAACAAGTGCAGCCAGGTCATTTTGTGCAGTACATTGAATTTTAATGTGTTTATGAGCAAAACCAATTGCTTCGATCATATCATTCTCAGAAACCTCTTTCATCTCACCTTCAACCATCACAATATTCTCAAATGAGGCAGCAACGATGAGGTCGATATCAGCACCGGCTATTTCACTGGTGGGTGGATTAATGATGAATTTACCATTGATCCGGGCAACTCTTGCTTCAGAGATGGGTCCGTTAAAAGGAATGTTGCTGACAGCAAGTGCACTTGATGCTGCCAAACAAGCTAATGCATCAGGTAAAACCTCTGCATCAGCTGATATAAGAGTAACAATAACCTGTACTTCTGCATGAAAATCATCCGGAAACAGTGGCCGCAAGGCGCGGTCTACCAATCGGGAGATCAGGATTTCATGATCCGAAGGACGTGCTTCTCTTTTAAAGAAACCACCAGGGAAACGGCCTGCTGCGGCATATTTTTCCCTATATTCAACGGATAATGGCATAAAATCTACATTTTCGGCTGCGTCTTTTTTAGCAACCACTGTAGCCAACAACATGGTATTACCCATTCTGACTACACAGGCACCATCTGCCTGCTTGGCTAATTTACCGGTTTCAATTGAAACTACTCGGCCATCGCCAATGTCGAAGGTTTTAACAATTCCTTCCATAATTTACCTCTTTCTTTTATAACATGTAATGTGTTGTTCAGAATTTGAAGGAATCAGGTTGACAACACAACGATCCTGTATTCCTGTAAGATTCAATACAAAAAAAGGCAATTGAAAAATTGCCTTTTCTTTTGATATCTTTAGTATGGTCAAGTTATTACTTACGGATACTTAACTTACTGATGATAGCACGGTATCTCTCAATCTCCTTCTTCTTCAAATAATCCAAAAGTTTACGACGTTTACCAACAAGACGAACCAATGACCTTTGAGTGGCCAGATCTTTCCTGTTGACTTTCAGGTGCTCTGTTAAATGCTTAATGCGGTAGGTAAACAGTGCAATCTGTCCTTCAGAAGAACCAGTATCGGCTTCTGAAGTGCCGTTTTCCTTAAAAATATCCTTCTTGATTTCAGGAGTTAAGTACATATCTGTGTGACTATTAGTTTACTTCTATTTCAATTTTCGGGCTGCAAAATTAGTATTTTTCAGGCAAAGAAAAAACTTTTCTTACATTTTTTTATTTCCATTGGCAGAAGCCCTCAATCAGACTGCAAAAATAACTATTTTTATAAATAAATCTAAGAGATTGTCTTAAAAAATGCTATTCTCCGAAGAATCCAGAAGTCAGAAGTCAGAATCCAGAATAATTAGCCTAATTATGGTTACATTTTTTTCTTTACTGACTCCTGCTTACTGAATTCTGTCCGCATCAGCCGAATGACTACATTTTAATAATTTTAGACAGTTTCTATTATCACTTCACGCATACATTCTTGATTCATTTTGCCAACAACAAATTGGATTCAACAGCCAATAAGCCACTTTTATTCACTAAGATCACTCTAACCTCTTTAGCTCACTTTAGCTCACTTTAGCTCACTTTAGTTCACTTTAGCTCACTCTAGTTCACTCTAGCTCACTCATCTGATTACTGTTTAATTTCAAATACAAATGATTAAACAAAAGTGCATCATTTGTGTTTATATTGTACTATCACAGCGTTAACATTCACCATGAATAAAAAAGTAACCATTATCGGAGCCGGGTTTTCCGGGCTTGCAACAGCTTCTCTATTGGCAAAGAGCGGGTTCCAGGTCCAGGTATTTGAAAAGAATGAAATGGCGGGAGGCCGTGCACGCAGTTTCCAATCAGATGGTTTTACATTTGATATGGGACCTAGTTGGTATTGGATGCCTGATGTTTTTGACAATTTCTTTTCAATTTTCGGGAAGAAGACTTCAGATTACTATGAGCTGATACGCCTGGATCCGTCATATAGGTTTTATTTTGGAAAAGATGATAAGGTTGATGTGCCTGCAGATTTTGAAGGAGTGATTGAAACTTTTGAATCGATTGAAAAAGGAAGTGGAAAACAACTTGAGAAATTTCTGGAAGAAGCTGAGTATAAATATAAGGTATCCATGAACAAATTTGTGTTCAAGCCTGGGCTATCTATACTTGAATTCATGCATCCCGAGCTTTTGTCGTCTGTCTTTAAACTGCACATGTTCAGGTCATTTGATTCTCATCTCAGGAAATTTTTTCCAAATCCCAGGTTGCGTCAAATGCTGGAGTTTCCAATTCTGTTTCTTGGCGGGACTGCTAAGAATACGCCTGCACTTTATAGCCTGATGAATTACGGAGACATTAAACTAGGCACTTGGTATCCAAAAGGAGGAATGTATAAGGTTGTAGAAGCCATGGTGGAACTTGCAGAATCACAAGGTGTTTCTATACTTTATGATTGTCCGGTTGAAAATATTATTATTCAGGATGGTTCAGTTACAGGTGTTAATACCAAGTTCGGATTTCATCCAACCGATTTATTAGTGGCTTCTGCTGATTATCAGTTTGTGGAGCAGACTTTACTTCCTTCTGCTTTTCGTGATTATAGTAAGCAATATTGGGATTCAAGGGTGCTATCTCCATCTTCTCTCATATTTTTCCTCGGGATTGATAAGAAATTAGAGGGTATTGAGCATCATACCTTGTTTTTTGATGAAGATCTGGGGGCTCATGCTTCCCAGATTTACAGTAATCCTTCCTGGCCTGATAAGCCCTCACTTTATTTCAGCTGTACTTCAAAAACAGATACTACTGTTGCACCTGAAGGAATGGAGAACCTTTTTGTATTGATTCCTGTAGCTCCCGGTTTGGAAGACTCGGAGGAGATGAGAAATAGATACTACGAAATTATCATGGACCGGTTCAAGATGATTACAGGGCAGGATTTGAGAGACCATGTGGTTTTTCAAAGAAGCTATGCTCATAAAGATTTTGAAGCAGATTATCATGCATTTAAAGGAAATGCATACGGTTTGGCGAATACACTTATGCAAACAGCCTTTTTGAAACCAAGGATTAAAAACAGGAAACTTGATAACCTTTACTATACCGGGCAGTTGACTGTTCCGGGGCCTGGTGTTCCACCTGCGCTTATTTCAGGTCAAATTGTTGCTAATGAAATTTCTAAACGTTTCAAAAAAGGTTAACCTTACTGAATTATGGCTACAATAGCGATACAAACCCGTGAAACAACAAATTCTATGAAGGACTTGTTTGATATGATCTCCCGAAAATCAAGTAAGATGGCTACTGTTACTTACAGTACCTCATTTTCTCTGGGTATCCGGTTTTTCAGCAAGAGATTTCATGACCCTATCTATGGCATTTATGGTTTTGTAAGATTTGCTGATGAAATTGTGGATTCTTTTCATGGATATGATAAAGAGAAATTACTTAACCGTTTTGAGGTAGATACCTACACAGCGATTGATGAAAAGATAAGCCTGAATCCCATTTTGAATAACTTTCAGTATGTGGTCAATAAATATGGAATTGAAAAGGAGTTGATTGATTTATTCCTGAAAAGTATGAGGATGGACCTGAATAAGGTTGAATATGACCAGGCTGGTTATGAAGCTTATATTCTAGGGTCGGCAGAAGTGGTAGGACTCATGTGTCTGCGGGTTTTTACAGAAGGAAACAGTGAGCAGTACAATGCTTTAAAAATGCCAGCAATGCGTTTAGGTTCAGCCTTTCAGAAGATCAATTTCCTCAGGGACCTGAAAGCAGATGTAAAAGGCCTGGGGCGGACTTACTTCCCGGGGGTTGATATGAAGTTGTTCAACGATCATATGAAGAAAGAGATCGAAAAGGACATAGAAATGGATTTCCAGGCCGGACTTGAAGGCATAAGGATACTTCCAAAGGGGGCCAGGTTTGGTGTATATGTTGCATATACATACTTCCACAGCCTTCTTCGAAAAATCGAAAAGATATCAGCAGCGGAACTTACCGGTAAGCGTTTGCGCATCAATGATGGACAGAAGTACCTGCTTCTGTTTACCTCTTACCTTAAACACAGGCTTAATATTATATGAAACACAGCCGTTATTTATTGTTGTTGGTTTTGATTTTCCAACTTACACATATTTCGACAGCCCAATCGGTAAAGGTTGAAAGTGTGAGGAATGATTTTTTTGCGATGCAAATGGTAGAAGATGGTGCACTGAAACTCTATTTTCGGTTAAAACCCCTCGACCTGAAAAAGAATCCGGTCCTTATGGCCTACAGGGGTGCAAGTTCAGCTGCAGCAGCAGGCTCTGTAAGCGGTGTGCACAAGAAACTTCAGTATTTTTCCAAAGGGAAAGACGAGTTGGAGAATGCTGTCAAATCCAGTCCACAGGATGCTGAGATTCGCTTCCTCCGGTTGGCTACCCAGCTGAATGCTCCCGGATTTCTTGGGTACTCGGCAAATATATCAGAAGATAAAGAATTGATTATTAATAAGATGTCGCTGATTGAATCCAATGATCCAAATTCATACCTTTATTCGCGAATTGCGGCATTTCTGTTAAAAACAGAAATTCTGACTCCTAAAGAGCAGCAAATTGTTACTCAAATAAAGAAGAAAACAGGTAATTGATAATGATCATGGAAGAAAAGGTAATCCTTGTTGATGTGCATGACCAAAGTATTGGTGAAATGGAAAAAATGGAAGCGCACCTATCAGGCCATATGCATAGGGCTATTTCAGTGCTGGTTTTTAACGACCGTCACGAGATGTTATTACAGCAAAGGGCTTTTTCGAAATACCATACCCCGGGCTTATGGACCAATACCTGTTGCAGTCACCCTCGTCCGGGTGAAACAACAGAAGATGCGGCCAACCGAAGATTAATGGAAGAGATGGGGATTGAATGCAAACTAACCAAAGGATTTGATTTTATCTACAAGGCCTCTTTCGAGAATGGACTTATTGAACATGAACTGGACCATGTTTACATTGGGATTTACAATGATGATCCTATCATTAATATTGAGGAGGCTCATGCTTTTCGATGGGTTTCGATGGTTGAACTGAAAAAGGATATTGCAGCTTTTCCGGAGAAATATACCATTTGGTTCAGGCTGATCATGGAAAAAATAGCAGAGAAAATGCCTGAACTACTTTCTGACTAAATTGTTAACTTAATAAATCAAACAGATGGACACACTAATTAGTATCCTACTCATTCTGGGAGCTTTTCTGTTCATGGAATTCATGGCCTGGTTCACGCATAAGTATGTGATGCATGGATTTTTATGGATTTTACATAAGGACCATCATATTCGTGATGGCCGGAAAGTTGAGTGGAATGATGTATTTGCCATTATTTTCGCTCTTCCTAGTATCCTGCTCATATATTTAGGTGTGATGAATCCTGACTTATACCTGCTGAGTATAGGACTTGGAATTGCCTTGTATGGTTTTTCCTATTTCATGTTTCATGATGTTTATGTACACCAGAGGGTAAAAATCCTTTCCAGGCTCAGTAACCGATATTTAAGAGCAACTGTAAAAGCACATAAAGAACATCATAATCCTCATGCTCACTATAATTATGGGTTCCTGATAGCTCCTTTCCGTTATTATAAGGAAGAGTTTGGCCGGAAATCCTGATTATCTGCTCCTGTATTCTGGTTATCCTATCCTTCAATTATTTGAATAACAACATTGATCATCAGGAATGATTTCTTTTAATGATAACTGGCTTTACCTGCTGATTGACCTCGGAGCCATCAGTATTCCGTTTATTGCCACATTTGATAAGCGCTTACGTTTTCATAAGCAATGGCGGTTTCTTTTTCCAGCCATGCTGATGACCATGTTATTATTCATTCCCTGGGATATGCTTAAAACATGGCTCGGAGTATGGGGATTCAACCCCCGTTACCTGCTGGGTTATTATATTGGCAATCTTCCTGTTGAGGAATGGCTTTTTTTTATCGCGATTCCATATGCCTGTCTTTTTACGTATCATTCCCTCAATTACCTGGTAAAACCAGATCTCCTGGGCAGATATGCCAAAAATATTGCCTTATTTCTGGGGATAATTCTAGTGACTGTTGGTCTGTTTAACCTGAATCGTCTTTATACCTCTGTGACTTTCATCTCAACGGGCCTTTTTCTGCTTTTACATGTTTTTTGGTTTAAAGCAATGTACCTGGGCCGCTTCTTCCTGATGTATTTTGTTACACTAATTCCATTTTTCATAGTAAATGGCTTGTTAACAGGCGCTTACATACCGGAAGAGGTTGTGCACTATGATGATGGTCAGAATCTTGGCATCCGACTTGGTACCATACCTTTAGAAGATATGGTATATGGCTTATTTATGCTACTATTGAACGTAACCCTCTATGAATTCCTGAAAAGTAAATATCAAATTAATCAGACAGTGGGTCCGGATTCATTGCGTTCCCAATAAGCAACCTGGCTTTGTCTGAGATCCTCGCCTGTTGGGCTTTGGAAAACCCGAAGATCAAATTCCGGGACAATGGCAAGAATGTGATCAAAAATGTCAGATTGTACATTTTCAAACTTAATAAATTCCGTCTCCTGTATAAAAGCATAAATTTCTATGGGGATTCCTGTAGAGTGAGGCTGTAATTGCCTGACCAGCTGATCGCTTTCATTGTGAATCAATGGGTGTTGAGTCAGGTATTTTTCGAGGTAAGCCCGGAATACGCCAATATTGGTCTGACGTCTTCCGTTCACTGAAACAGAGTTGTCAATACTATTTTCCTTATTGTATTTTTCCAGTTGAGCCTGGGTTTCATTGATATAATTATGGAGCAGGCTAATTTTACGAAATTTCTCAAGCATCTCATCGGTACAGAACCGTACACTTGACATATCTATGCTGATAGAACGTTTGATTCTCC
Organism: Bacteroidales bacterium; assembly: GCA_016707785.1. Classification (NCBI taxonomy): domain Bacteria; kingdom Pseudomonadati; phylum Bacteroidota; class Bacteroidia; order Bacteroidales; species Bacteroidales bacterium. The sequence goes on from JADJGZ010000014.1 coordinate 24,548, forward strand.
TTACTCCGGATTCCTTCATGCCCCGATAATTCTGAAAGGATTCTGACACCAGCGCATAGGTGGGGAGAGTTGTTATGGTATTGTCAAAATTCTGAACCTTAACAGTTGTCAGGGAAATTTCCATTACAGTTCCGTCTGCCCCAAATTTTGGCATATTAATCCAATCACCCTGCCGAACCATATCGTTGGCTGAGAGCTGAATTCCCCCGACAAATCCAAGTATAGGATCCTTGAAAATGAGAAGCAGAACCGCAGAAAAAGCGCCAAGACCTCCCAGCATATAAATCGGCGATTGATTAAAGAGATAAGAAAGGATCAATAGAGAGCCGATAATAAACATCACAATTTTGCCTACCTGAATATAGCCTTTGATTGGATGATGAACGGCATACTCGCTTTTTTGGTAAACTTCATAAATGGCATTGAAGAAGGAGTTTATCACCATCAGGAAAATGATGATAATGTAGATATTCGTGAGCTTTAATGCCAGGGTAGTCAGAGCAGGAGAAAATTCATCCAGTGCAGCCGGAACCGACTGATAGATCAGGATTCCGGGAATCAGGAAGGCAAGGCGGTTAAAAACTTTTTTCTCTATCAACACATCGTCCCAAATACTTGAAGTCTTTGAAGCAATTCGTTTCAACACCCGTATGATGATGTATTTGGTGATATAATAAAGTGCAATACTTATCACCATTATTATCAGGAAGTCAGTAATTCCTGCCATTACCGAAGCGTTGGAACTACTGATCCCTACTTTGATAAGCCAGATTCTTAAGGATTCTGTTAATGAAACAAACATCAATTGAGAATTTGAGAATTTGAGAATTTGAGAATTTGAAAATGAGCATATTAGCTCAATCTAATCACTTTCGTTCACTTTAGGAACTCTAGCTCACTTTAGCTCACTCTAGTTCACTCTAGCTCACTCTAGCTCACTTTAGTTCACTCTAGCTCACTCTAGATCACTTAGTTCTACCCACCGGCTTGCTTGGCTTTGTAACCTGATTTGATAAGGAATTCAAGGATTTTTGTGCGGTTGTCTCCCTGGATTATGATTTCACCATCCTTTACAGATCCCCCTGTCCCACATTTCGATTTTAATAATTTACCAAGCGTTTCAAGGTCTTCTTCTCTGCCAATATAACCGGTAATCAACGTAACCTGTTTTCCTCCTCTTTGTTTTTTATCAAGCATAACCCTAAGGTTCTGTTGCTGGGGAGGGAGAGTAGCCGTTTCTGCTTTCTCTGTTGCATATTTGAAATCAGGATTGGTTGAGTAGACGATGCCTCCGTTTTTATTTTTTGAACTCATAGTATTAATGTGTTAGGGAGATCTATGAACTATCGTACAATCATCTTGAGTGACAGTGGATTAATGTTTATCTGCACATCTTCATCAATTTGAAATGCTTCCCCATCAAGATTTACCTTACTGCCGGCAGTTTTGGTAATTGTAACTTCTTTTGCCTTGAAGTATTCGGCATAACCTGTTTTCCCGAAGGTCCCGAAGAAAACTCTGGGAGCAGAAAACACCACCTTTAGGATTGAAGGTTTTGTGACAACACAGATATCTATGAATCCATCATCAATTTTTGCCTGGGGGGCGATTTTAGAGTGAAAGCCAAATTGGTCACTATTGGCAAATGAAATCATCAATGCTTTCCTGGTCACTTCATGCCCATCAATAAACATCTGATAATCCAGTGGTTGATAGGTGCGGTATTCTTGCAGGATTATCCTTACATAAGAAATAAGTCCCCGCACGCCAGAGGATGCAAACTTCTCGGCTACTTTGGCGTCGAATCCGATGCCTGCAATGCTTGTAAAGACTTTATCGTTGAGGTTTACGGTGTCGATGTATTTTGTATTTCCCCGATTAATTACCCTTAAAGCCTGGAAGATATTCATCGGAATTTTCAGGTGATGGGCAAGGCCATTTCCAGAGCCTGTTGGCAAAATACCCATAGCAGTTTTTGTGTTTATAAGTGCACGGGCCACTTCATTAACTGTGCCATCACCACCAACAGCGATCACAAAGGGAATGCCTGATTCAACCGCTTCTTTCGCCAGTTCAGTTGCATGCGTGGCATATTTTGTAAACTGGACTTCTGGTTTATAACGTTCATTATCCAGGTACTGACCCGCCAATAGTCGTATCAGGAACTTACTTTTAATGGTAATTCCGGCCCTGGGATTCACAATAAAAAGAATATTTGTTTTTGTCATATCTATTGGAGCGTGAGCCGGTTATCAATCATTCGGTCATTATATTGCTGAACCAGAGATTTCAGAAGCATTTCCATTTCTTCCGCTTCCCGATGATTTTGCAATGGTAAGGGATATTTTAATAATGGATCCTGCTCATAGTTAAATAACAGTTTCTTACCGTCTTCATTCCACTGCAAGACAAAGTTACCTTTAATCAGTTGATAGGAGTTGCCTGAAAGAGACAGGCTGAATCTCTGGCTGGAGTTACTAAAGACAGATGAACCAAATGAAATGAATGGTTTCGTATAACCCAAATAGTCAAGGATACTGGGCATAATATCTGTTTGCTGCATGAGCTTTTCGTTCTTAACTTCAAATTTTTCAGAAGGTGAAAAGAAAACAATAGGGATTCGATAGTAACCGACCCTCGTTTTATATTCAGGAAGATTGGCTTCTGATGTGTGATCAGCTGTGATAATGAATATTGTATTATTGAACCATGCTTGTTTACTGGCTGTCTTAAAGAATTCTTTCAACGCATAATCGGTATACATAATGGTTTCCTGGATAGGGATGGCACCTTTCCGGAACTTCCCCCTGTATTTTTCAGGTACTTTATAGGGGTGATGTGATGAAAGTGTGAATACAGATGCAAGAAACGGCTGCTTTAATCCGGTGATTTCCCTGGCAAAATACTGTAGGAAAGGCTCATCCCAGATCCCCCATTGTCCATCAAAATCGGCTTCATTCCCATATTCATTTCTGCCGGCATAACGTTCAAATCCTGTTGATTTTGAATAAGCATCAAATCCCATGGTGCCATTGGTTCCACCATGGAAAAAGGCCGTACTGTAACCTTCAGGTTTAAGTAATGAAGGCAGGCTGTTGGTTTTATTGGCTGAATATTGTGAAGTTATATAATCCTGGTCCATCCATGTGGGGAGTCCACCAATGATCGCCGGGATTCCTTCGATTGATCTTTTACCATTCGCAAACCCGTTGAAATGGGCTGAGTGATCACACAGGCTATCCAGGAAAGGGGTGAATCCCTGGTAAGTTTTATGTAAACTGTTCTTGTTGTAGTACCCGATATGCTCCCTGGAGAAGCTTTCCAGGATGATAATCACTATATTTTTCTTACGCATAGGAATTGGGTTTCCCAGGCTGTCATTTTTAAGGTATCCTTGTTCAGCATTGAAATAACTGAGTAATTCGTCCTTATTCGTAAAGTACTCCTTTTTATCAAGTCCTTTCTGATCGAATGTTTTCATAATCGTGAAAGCAGAGTTCAGGACTAAAGGAACATCCTGGGCATCAGCATAGGCTGAAGCTGTCATAATGCCAATAGGTTTCAATTGAAAGCCTCCCCTCATTCCAAGGATAGTCAATCCTCCCAAAACAACAGTAAGCAATAGTTGTCCGGCAAAGTGGAATCGATTCCTGGAGTTGTTGACGGAAGCGACGATTTTAATGCGTTTGCTTATCCAAATGATCAGGAAGATGAATAGGGCAAATAGAAGGAACAGGAACCAGAAATCCTTAACGAATTGTAGCCATAAATTTGATTCCATGCCTACTGTAAGATAAGAAAAGATATCCCCTGTTAACCTTTTCATGGTAAACCGATAATAAACAATATCTACAAGGTTGGGAATCAGAAGAATGATATTCACAAGACAAAACAGAAATCCGGTAATTGACTGATATATGGCAGACTTCCGCTGTTTCAGGGGCAAAAGCAATAATATGATAACAGGACTATTGGCATAAAGTACGGTTGAAAGATCGAAACGTAAACCAACCAGGAATAATTGCAGGATGGAGCCGAAGGAATGACCCGGGAATAAACCTGGATTGAAGAAATAGATTAGAGTCCGGCTAAATGCCAGTAGCAGCAATGAAGCGAATAATCTAAGAATCAATGCTACCTGTGGATTGCCACTATAAATCAGGAACTGTTTTTTGGCGGGCTGTTTCATTCAACGGTTGTGGTAGCAAAGATTAAGTCAATAAAGTTCCATTATAACTCTTGCACCGGAAGGCTTGGTCAGGAATGTGCTTTGACAATTTGTCCAGGATTTAAGCCTAGAAATATTTTACAATGACTTGTCTGGTAACCTCCTGTGCGGATTGTCCATCACTGTCGGTAACATTATATTTTATTGTATAAGTCCCAATTGCACCTGTGTCGACAGTACTATTTACTATGATTTTATCGGAGATATCTCCATCTTCTTCATCAATGGCTTTGGCCCCGGCGTCGTTATAGGGGTAACCTATTCCTGTTTCAGCCGGGTTGTTGCCCAGGAGTGTTATTACCGGTGCCTTTCCATCTTTTTTACAGGAAATTATTGTGAGAGATAGCAGCAGAATAATGGACAGGATCTTTTTCATACAAACGCAGGGTTAATGGGTGTGACAAATTTAAAAAAAAGAGGTGCAAGAATGCACCTCTTTTAAAAGCATTTGTCAGAATGAACTATTTCTGAACTTTAACATCATATGTGATAGTGCCTGCACCGGTTCCGGTTATTTCTGTGATCTTTATCAGTCCAATTTTATTACCGGCAGTTTTGAAAGCAACAATATTACCTACCTGAAGTTGGTTTGCCTTGGTTTCAGTGGTATTGATTGCAATGTCGGCGATATTGGCAGCAGTTGTAACGTTATCCCAAACAACGGCAGTGGTTACCTTGTTAAAACGGGTTCCGTTTAATGTAGCCCAGGTTTGAAGACCACTGGTTCCGTCAAATATAGTAGCGGCATCCACATCATCTGGAGAAGCTAAAGTAGCCATGTTGCTTACACCATAGAAATATAGCCAGTCTATTTTAGCTGAATTTGCTTTTGCATCAACCATTTTATAGACTGTTCCATCAGCAGATGCAAAAGAACTGCCGTAAGTAGAGTTGTCATATGAACCCAGGATCTTTTGAGTATAAGTTGTAACATCGTCTACCTGGGTTGCTGTGATGGTCAGGGAAACAGTAGCTGTTTCACCATCTTTATCTGTAATGGTGAAATTAAGTTTGGTTTCACCGATTTCATCAATAGTTAATGTATAATCTTTTGAAAAACTATCTGAGGAACTGGCATCAATTGTTTCAGTATGCACAGGAACAGGGGTATTGCTATGGATTGCAACAATTTCTAATGTTTCCAGTTTTGCGCTTCCACTTTGAGCGGTGATTCCAATTTTAATGTCTGTGCCAGCAACTATAGTAGCATCAGAGGATGTATAACCTGCACCGCCGAGGAAATTAATAGTAGGAGGAGTAGTATCCTTGGTACATGAAGTCAGGAAGGTAACTCCTGCCAAAAGAACAACAAAGAATAAGCTGATTTTTTTCATTTCTTGATTTTTATTTATGATTATTAATTGTGTGAATTGGTTTTTGGTCGAATTTTTAATCGACTGCAAAGTTAACAACTTTTGTGCCAAAATGCTGTTAAATCTTCTAAATAGGCTGAATGGCAGTCGTATCCCGATAATAAAGATATTAACCATGTCATTGTTAAGAAATAAAAAATAGAAATGATAGACATAATTTAGAAATAATTTGCTTTAGCCTTTAATATTTATATATTTTTGCGTCAAAATTAACCACCTTTAAAACAAACAACACATGAAAAAACTGTTTTTCTTACTTGCTGTTGCTGGTATGATCTCATTTGTCGCATGTAAATCAGGCGAAAACAAAACCGAAGCCACCGCTGATACTACAGCAGTTCAAGAAGCTCCTGTTGACACAACAGCAGCTCCAGCAGATACTACTGTTGCTCAGTAAGTAAAACTACCAGTTGTACTGGTTATCTGTATAAAAAAGGAAGCCCTTAGGCTTCCTTTTTTTAACTCTGTAGTGGGAAAGAGTTTCTTATTATGATATTTACTTTTTTTAGTCTTACTCAAATTATCATTTTTGAAAAATGGTTTTATTTGTTTGTAGAATTGAATAGCAAACGTAAATTTGTTTTATAAAATCAGGAAATATTTCCTGGTAGTGCTTCATTTTAACTTAATAATAATCAAGCATATGGAGTTTACATCCGACAAATTGGCAGCCATTGGTAATAAAGGAAAGGGAATTCGTTCTGATTGTTTTGTTACCATTGAATTGACTGGAACCGGTGGTATAGAACTGGAGCTCATCAGCAAGGTTCAAAGCATGTATGGAGAAAGTAACAGGAAACTGATCAGTGAGATCCTCAGTTTTTTCGGTGTTGATAACGCAAAGGTTCTTATAGAAGATAGCGGAGCGCTTCCTTTGGTTATAGCCGCCCGGATGGAAGCTGCCATAAGGTTACTGACAAAAACGGAAAAAGAGTTTTTACTCCCGATGCTCCCTGAGAATGAGTATTCCACAACACGCGACAGAAATCGTTTTTCGAGGCTATACTTACCCGGAAACACACCAAGTCTGGCAATCAATGCCGGAATTCATAAACCGGATGGGATCATACTTGACCTTGAAGATGCGGTAGCGCCTGCGAAAAAGTACGAAGCCAGTTTCCTCGTAAGAAATTCACTCAGAAACATTGATTTCTATGGTGCAGAAAGGATGGTTCGGATTAACCAGGTTCCCCGTGGACTTGATGATCTTGATTTCATTGTTCCTCATCATGTGAACCTTATATTATTACCGAAATGTGAGAGCGCTGAGCAGGTGAATTCAGTAAATGAGAGAATTGCTCTTATCAGAAAACGGACTGGTGCAAAACAGCCGATATGGATTATGCCAATTATAGAAAGTGCTTTGGGCGTTTTGAAATCACTGGAAATTGCTCAATCGGAGAATGTTGTTGCAATGGCAATAGGACTTGAGGATTACACTGCCGATCTGGGCACCAGGCGTACAATGGAAGGCACTGAATCCTTCTTTGCCCGCAGCATGGTGGTAAATGCCTGCAAAGCAGCAGGGATACAGGCTATTGACTCTGTTTTCAGTGATGTTGCCGATATGGAAGGATTAAAGCAAAATGTGATTAGGTCGAAAGCCCTGGGATTTGATGGGATGGGTTGTATTCATCCCCGGCAGATCAGGGTCATTCATGATAATTATGCACCTGATACAGAAGAAATTGAAAAAGCAAAAAAAATAGTCAATGCTTTCATAATTGCCTCCGAGAAAGGATTAGGGGTTGTATCACTTGGAACAAAAATGATTGATCCGCCTGTTGTTAAAAGGGCCCAGAAGGTTATAGACCTGGCAATCACCATGAATAAGCTTTCTGCGGATTGGAGAGTTGAATTCTTGTCATCAATAAATTGATCGATCCCAAATTGTTAAATAAGATTTTGAAAAAAAAGACTTCCTATTATGTCAAAATACGATAAACTCATTAGCAATGCATTAGGCCGGACGGTTCCACAGGTTATTAACGGAAAGGATGCTATTCCTTACCTTGGAGTAGGGAAATATCATCCAACCGGCCGAAAGCATGCCCCTCTCATTTCCAGCTTGTCTGATTATCCTGAAGATGGGAACAAGGTACTTCCGTCATTGAGGGAAGCCCTGGAGAGAGCCGGATTAAAGGATGGAATGGTGATTTCAACCCATCACCACTTCAGAAACGGGGATCTTATTGCCGTGCAGATTTTTGATATAGCTGCAGAGATGGGGGTCAAAGACCTGACATGGGTTCCATCAGCTTCATTTGAGTGTCATTCTCCCTTGATTAAGTACCTGGAAGATGGTACCATTCATCACATTGAAGGCAGTATGAACGGAGCCTTGGGAAAATTTACTTCTGAAGGAGGAATGAAAGGTTTGGGTATTCTGAGGTCACATGGTGGAAGATACCAGGCCATCCAGGATGGTGATGTGAAAATCGATATTACGGTGATTGCAGCACCCACAGCAGATCCATTTGGAAATGCAACCGGCGACAGGGGTCCGGCTGCATGCGGATTGCTGGGATTTGCTCTCGCAGATTCTCAATATGCTGATAAAGTAATTGTAGTAACAGATAACCTGGTTCCCTTTCCATGTATTCCCTGGCAAATTCAGGGGAACTATGTGGACTTTGTTGTTAAAGTAGAGAAAGTTGGGATTCCTGAAAAGATAGTATCAGGAACTACGGAAATTACCAAGAGTCCGGATCGCTTACTGCTGGCAGAAATGACAGCGCAATTCTGTGATGAAGCAGGAATTGTGACTGATGGCTTCTCCTTCCAGGCCGGGGCCGGGGGGACAGCCCTAAGCATCGGAATTTATTTTGCTGAAATGTGTCGGCAAAGAGGAATTAAAGCGCGTTTTGCCCGTGGAGGATCCAATAAATACCTGGTGAAAATGCTGGAAGAAGGCCTGGTAGAGTATATTCTTGATGGACAGACCTTTGATCTCGAAGGAGTACGTTCGATGAGAGAAAATGCCGGCCATGTAAATACAAGTCCTTTTACCAGTTATAACTACCACGGGAAAGGTAATTTCGCACAGTTCGTGGATGTTGTAATCCTTGGAGCTACTGAGGTAGATGTACATTTTAATGCAAATGTGGTTACTCACAGTGATGGATACCTTTTACACGGGATCGGTGGCTGGATGAACTGCCTGCTTTCAAAATGTGTGATTCTGCCCGTTCCTTTGTTCCGTGACAGGATGCCGGTTATTTTGGATGATGTGACAACAATATGCGGACCCGGTGAACTCATTGATGTGATTGTAACCGAAAGAGGAATTGCAATTAATCCCCTCAGAACCGACCTCATTGAAAAAATGAAAGGATCCCGCCTACCCATCCGAACAATACAGGAGTTGAAAGCCGAAGCTGAGAAAATCTGTGGTAAGCCCTCAAAACCGCGCTTAACTGATGAGATTGTTGCTGCCATAAAATGGGTGGATGGAACAGTTATCGATTCTGTTTTCAGGGTTGAAAAATAAAGCATGCTATATTCTTAAATACACGTATACGAGATTCATTATGTAAATGCCCTGCTTCTTTAGAAAAAGGAGCAGGGCGTTTTGTTTTGGATTTGTTGAATAGTGTAAATTGTTAATTCATAGCACTTTGTTTAATTTTTCAGGATGCATTTTTTGTATATAGGTAGGGTATTCTGATCAAGAGATTGAGGAGGATTTTATTTTTCTGTATCTTAGTATCATAAAAGCTATTTCTATACGTTTCTCTGTTGATTTTTGATTCAGATGGATTTCCCTGATAGCCGACCTACTATTAAAACTGAGAGATTAATTCTTCGCCCATTACTAATAAGTGATGGTTGGGAGATTCGTCGGATGGCTGGCAATAGCAAGGTTGCGGAAAACACTCTTTATATGCCATTTCCTTATCCCGAAGGCATAGCAGAAGAATGGATCAGTACTCATTCCAATGAATTTTTTGAGAAAAAGCAACTAGTCCTGGGTATTTGTCTGAAACCGGAGAAGACCCTCATAGGTTGTATCGGCCTCACCCTTAAATTGGATATTGCCAACGCGGAATTAGGCTATTGGATAGGGGAGGAGCATTGGAATAATGGATATGCTACGGAAGCTGCTTTTGCATTGATTGATTATGGTTTTAAATCGCTTGGACTGCATAAAATATTTGCATATTATTTTTCAAACAATGAAGCCTCAGGGCGTGTTATGGAGAAAGTAGGGATGAAGCAGGAAGGTTATCTCAAGGAACATGTCAGGCATTGGGGCGAATATAAGGATCTGTTTATCTATGGAATTTTGAATAAGGATTAAGCCAGTTGCAATAATTGAGTTAATTGGTCTTAAATATTTTTTTGCCGGAACGCCTGAAAATAATTGCATAAGGAGTATCAGAACTGCTTTTAAATACGACCAGATATAATTTTCTCCCATGAAAAGGACCATTTTCAATCTTTTGATGATTGCCATTCTGGCTTCATCCTGCACAAACTTTAATACAGTAAGGATTAAAAAGACAAATTTTGATGAAGAGGTTCAGCGAGCTCAGAATCTTGTCTTTACATTCAATAAAGAACTCCTGGCAGATACTTCTTTCCTGAATAAATGGGATACTACTGTATACATGCGATTTGAACCCGGGATACAGGGGAAGTTCATGTGGACTGCCAAAAATGAACTTACTTTTTCTCCATCCGGGCAGATGAGCCCATCGACTAATTACAAGGCAACCCTTTTACCCGCATTATTGGGTAAAATAAAGAAAAATTATAAGCTCGAAAGCGATCCGTTTTTATTCCACACGCCATACCTGGATGTTACATCCATCAATACGTTCTGGGCTTTAAGTGATGATCCTGCAGCAAAGGTTGAAGCGAGGTTACAGCTTTCATTTAATAATCCGGTATTGCCCGTTAAACTTCAGCCTCATGCAACTATCCAGGTTGAAGGTAAAACTATTCCCTATTCGATTCTTACTACTTCTGAAAGTGAAACTATTGAAATCGCATTAAAACCTGAAAATGGTGAGTTTGCAGAGAATGCGGAAGGTAAACTCAGTATTTCTGTGGGAATGCCTTCTTCTGGCGGAAACGCTTTAACCCAAAAGATTATCACCCATTCATTCAATATTCCTTCAAAAGACCAACTTTCAATTTCATCGGTGGAAACCGGTTTTGATGTTGGCAAAGGAATTATATCAGTTTTTACTACTCAACCTGTAATTGAAGAGGGACTCGCCGGGGCTGTGAGCGTGGATCCAGCTGTTGAATTCACTGTGTCCACCCTTTCAGGAGGATTTCTTATTAAAGGTAATTTTCATGAGAATCAAGCTTATACACTGAGAATAGGCCCGTCATTAAAAAGTGTATTTGGTAAAACACTTGATGAGGAATATGTTGAGACAGTTGCATTTGGAGCGATTGAACCATTTGTCGGATTCATGGATGAGACTGCAATGTATTTGTCATCAAGAGGTTATAGAAATCTCGCCATCAGTATCATAAATGTCCCTGTTATTAAGGTTTCTGTATTTAAAATCTTTGAGAATAATATTCAGCATTATATGCGGCAGGGGAAAAACTGGGATTATGTATATGATAATGATGAATACTACGACATGTATGGCTATTCATTTGATGAAAACTATGGCAAGCCGGTAATGACCAAAGTAGTGCAGACCCGTTCATTACCTAAAAACGGGAATATTTCGCTCCTGAACCTGGATCTGGATGAGTTACAATTTTCTGATCCTTTCAAAGGGGTATTCCTGGTTAAAGTAGAATCAACGGATCGCAGGTGGTTACAGGATGTTCAGCTGCTATCTCTCAGTGACATGGGGATGATTGTGAAACAAGGTTCTGAGCAAGTCATGGTTTTTGTGAACTCTTTGAAAGATGCCAGTCCTGTAAAAAGCGCTAAAGTTGATTTCATCAGCACCAACAATCAGAAAATATTTACTGCAATTACTGATAATTATGGTGTAGCGGTGATGAAGAATAAGGATCAGCTGGCTGCGGGATTTCAGCTTGGAATGGTGAGTGTGAGAAAGGAAAGCGATTTTAACTTCATACTATTAAATAATTCAAGGGTTGAAACTTCCAGGTTTGAAGTAGGAGGAAAGAGTGTAAATGCCCTGGAATATGATGTGTTCATTTATGGTGACCGCAATCTTTACCGTCCCGGAGATTCAGTAAACATCAATGTATTGGTCAGAACCTTGCGCTGGGAGACGGTGAAGAACATTCCATTAAAAATTAAACTAATTAATCCAGGCGGGAAAGAATTCATTTCGTTGAAGAAACAATTAAGTGAGAATGGATCCGCAGCAAGTTCCTTTTATATTCCTCCCCAGGCTATGACGGGTACCTATTTGATTGAGGTATATTCTGCAAACAATATTCTACTCGAATCCAGGCGCATCTCTGTGGAAGAGTTTGTCCCTGACAGAATAAAAGTTAGTGTCAAATTAGATAAACAGGTATATAATCCCGGAGAAAAAATAAAGGTATCCACCCTCGCGGAGAATCTGTTTGGTACAGTTGCATCCGGAAAGAAAGTAGAGACGGAATTACGCTTAATGAGAAAGCAACTGCAACCTAAAGCGTTCCCTCAGTATAATTTTGGGATCACCACACAAAATTTGCCGGTATTGACAAGCCTGGTTCAGGAAACAGTGACCGATCAGGCTGGTAAAGCTGAGCAGGAGATCATTGTTCCAACCGTCGAAAATATCGGAATCCTGGAAGGCTCGATTTTCAGTACTGTATTTGATGAAACGGGCCGGCCGGTAAATCGCTTGAATATTGTAACCATTCCTACCCAGGGATTGTTTTTTGGGATCAAGGAGCAAGACCGATGGGTGAATACCCGTAAGCCTCTCAATTTCAGTTTTGTGGCTGTTGATAAGGAGGGTAAAGCTGTGAAATCAGCCAAAGCAGCAATAACAATAATTTATTCAAGGTATGAAACTGTAATTGAACGTGGTTACAACCGGTATAATTATGTGTCGCAACGCAAGGAAACAGTTGTTTTTTCAAAGGAGATGAACTTCGCCGGGAATGGGTTAAATCTGCCATTTGTACCAGGCAGATCGGGAGAATATGAAGTGCGGATTGCAATTCCCGGAAGTGTGAATTATGTGTCCCATTCATTTTATGCTTATGGATGGGGAGATACTGATTTTTCATCCTTTGAGGTGGATCGGGATGGCGAGATTACCATTACATGTGATAAACAGAACTACAAACCGGGAGAAAAGGCTAAATTGTTATTTAAGGCTCCTTTCGATGGACAGATGCTTGTCACATATGAGCAGAATAACGTGTTGGAATACAAATACATTGAATTAAAGAATAAATCAGCCAGCCTGGATATTTCCGTTTCCAAAGCTCATCTCCCCAATATTTATATTGATGCTACCGCTTTCAGAAAAACCCTGGATGAGTTCATGCCTTTAACAGTTGCACATGGAGTCATTTCATTGAAAGTAGATGATCCGGATCTAAAACTAAAGGTAGGGATAAAGGCTGCAGAGAAGTCGCGATCTGGTGTCAGGCAGATAATCACTTTAAATACCATCCCAAATGCTGAGGTAACGATAGCTGTTGTTGATGAAGGGATACTGCAAGTAACTGACTTTAAAACACCGGATCCATATGCCTGGTTTTATCAGAAAAGGGCCCTGGGAGTCAGTTCTTTTGATGTGTATGCCCTGCTTATGCCTGAAATGAGATCCAGCTCAAGTGTCGCTGGGGGAGAGGCTTTCGATCTTTCACGAAGGATCAATCCGCTGACCAATGAAAGAGTGAAACTCATCTCAAAATGGAGCGGTATAATGAAAGCTAATCATTCAGGCCAGGTTAGCTTCCCCATTGATATTCCTCAATTTTCAGGTGCATTAAGGGTAATGGCAGTAGCCTATAAGGATAATAAATTTGGTGTGGCTGAACATATGATGAAAGTTGCTGATCCTGTGGTTATCAGCATGGCATTGCCCCGGTTTCTTAGTCCGGGTGATAAGGTAAAGATGTCGGCGTCCTTAACAAATACCACGGCCTCCGGCGGGAATGCGGAGGTACAGATTCAAACCAGCGGACCACTTTCGGTGGTTAGTTCAAAATCCAGTAAATTATACCTGAAAGCCGGGAAAGAGGAAACTGTTGATTTTGAAATTCAGGCACTTGCCAATTCGGGAAATGCTACCGTTACCTTAAAAGTGAAGGCACTGGGACAATCATTTTCACAGGAGATTGTGTTACCAGTAAGGCCTGCCGGAGGTTTGACATTCTCAACCGGATCTGGTGCTGTTAAGGCCGGATCAACAGGTACATTTAAAACTGGAGGAGAACTGATTCCATCATCTGTTCAATCGAGCCTTTATATAACAAGATCACCTGTTGGCAGATTTCTCACCAATCTCAACCAGTTGTTAAGATATCCCTATGGATGCCTTGAACAGACTGTTTCTGTGGCTTTTCCGCAGTTATATTTCAAAGACCTTGTTCAGTACATGGGTACAGCGAAGAATGATGATTCTTTTCACAATAATAATTCGGATCACAATGTTCAGCAGGCGATTCTCAAAATAGAATCCATGCAACTCTACAATGGTGGGTTTAGTTTGTGGGAAAATGGTGGTATTGCTGATTGGTGGCCAAGTGCTTATGCCATTCACTTCCTGATGGAGGCTCAGAAAGCAGGATTCGATGTTAACAGGAAAGTAGTGGAAGGAGGTTTGGGATTCCTTGAACAGAAGGTTAAAGAAAAGGAGATGAATACCTGGTTCTATTATGAGAATAATGTGCTGAAGTCGAAAAAAGTTCCACGACAGGAAATATTTTATTCTTTATATGTTCTTGCAATTGCTGACAGACCGTCAGTTTCGGTAATGAATTTCTACAAAAGCCAGGCTAATCAACTATCTCCTGAAAGCCGATACCTGCTTGCCTCATCATTCTTGCTTGCCGGTGATCGCAAAAGCTATCAATCCACTCTTCCCAGGGCATTTGGTGCAGAGAGAGCTGAGCCAGCTTCTTCAGGATACTATGGGTCCTACCTTCGTGATCTGGCTATTTCGTTGAATGCAATACTTGAAGCTGATCCCGAAAATCCACAAGTGGGAGAGTTAATGGGACAAATAGTGGAAGAAGCTAAACGTCCTAATTATTATTATACTACCCAGGAAAATGCTTTTACCTTACTGGCAGTTGGGAAGCAGGTCAGAAAGGCCATGAATTCCAATATTAATGCATCCGTCAAGATAAATAGCAAACCAATTGGTTCATTTAATAACAAGGATATTCGGTTTAAAGATGATTTGCTTAATAAAACAGTTTCTATTGCCGCTTCCGGAAGTGGGATGCTGTATTATTCCTATGAATTATCGGGTATCAGTACTGTAGTTCCCAAGGGGGCCAAAGACAATTATATAAAGGTTCGGAAGAGGTATCTTGACAGGAATGGCCGCGAAGTAAGCCAGGGAAGATTTAAGCAAAATGAGTTGGTGGTTGTAGAGATATCTGCCCAGGCGATTACCGGGAAATCAATTGAAAATGTTGCCATCACTGATTTATTACCCGCATGTTTTGAAATTGAGAATTCAAGGCTAGTAGCTGAACGGGAATTTTCCTGGATAAAATCCAAAGACCAGGCGGATTATGTGGACATCAGGGATGACAGGATTTCCTACTTCACTGGTTTAAATTCCGAAATCAAGTATTTTTATTACACTGTGAGGGTAGTAGGCAAAGGGCAGTTTACAGTAGGCCCGGTTACCGCTGATGCAATGTATAATGCAAGTTACAATTCATTTTCGGGCAGCCAGGTATTCCTGGTTGAATGATTCCGGAATGCTAACCAGCATTGTGTTCGTAGAGTCTGGCAACAGGATTGGAGGTGAAGCCTTTGTAAAATTGGCCAGAGGTTTTTGATTTGATGATGTATATGTAAAACATGATAAATTAAATAAAAAAAGCCCTCAATTTGAGGGCTTTTGCGGTCCGGACGGGACTCGAACCCGTCCCGTCTCGTCACCAGTGACGAGACGGGATGCCATGCACGTATTCTAACCAATTTCTTGTTTATTAAAGTCTTTAACAGAATTCATCTCCGATTGAATCAATTTCTCAATAGACCTAACTTTCAGTCGCTTAAGCCGAAGTTCTTCAATTAAGGCGTCCCTTTTGGTTTCATAGGAATGCAAATAAACCAGCACCCATGGACCTTTAAGTGCAGTATGACGACTTTTGTTGGAGTTATGTTCAGTAAATCTTCTCAAAGGATCCTCAGAAACTCCTTTGTAGTATTCATTGACAGACTGTGAAAAAATGATATAAACGTAATAAGGCATAATAAATAATGAATAGTATAAATGAAAAAAGGGAGCAAATGCTCCCTTTTTGCGGTCCGGACGGGACTCGAACCCGCGACCCCGTGCGTGACAGGCACGTATTCTAACCAACTGAACTACCGAACCAATATTTTAATGAACGCTGTTAATTTTATTTCAGTACTTGTTGTTGGGACTCGAACCCGTCCCGTCACTCGTGACGAGATGTCAGGCACGTATTCTAACCAACTGAACTACCGAACCAATATTTTAAAGAACTCTCGTTAAAGGACTGCAAAGATAAAACAATTTCAGGATTGTAAAAATAATTGATTGGATTTTTGGAAAAAAACTGGAAATATTATCTATTGTTCTAAAAATGAGTACTTTGTTACCTGTTACAAAGGGATTTATAAGGACAATAGGTACAATGATCCAGGTTTTCTGTCTGTTGAAAGGAAGTATTAGGATTAAATATATCCTCAACTATGGAGTAAATAAGCATTTCGATATCTGCAATGATTTGATCAGAGAGATCATCGGTTTTATTAATGGTAGCATTAATCAGGTACTGAGAGGACTGGCGTAAGGAGATGATACCGGATACCAGTGAAATGTTTGCAGGCCATGAGTTATTGTTCATCTTCCTGTACATCCAGGCATAAATCAATAGTTGCAGTAATTTTGAAGGGTTATCCATCTCTCTGAGCTGCTCTACATTCTCAATTTTTAAATCATTTTTATCAACTAACCCTGTTTTATAATCAATCACCCTGATTTTATTTCCAATCCGATCAATTCTGTCTGCTTTCCCCCGCAGCAACACCTTTAGTGGTATTTCAGAATTTAGATCCTGGATTTCAATTTCAGAATTCAACCACTCTTCCAGTTGAATAATTTCTATTCCTGTTACGGAAGAATCAGCTTCTTCAAGATGCTCTTTCTCAGCAATAAGAAACCTTTTAACCATGTTTTCAGCTACCTTCAGGATCAGGAGGTTTTTTCCTGAATCCATGTCATTCTGCTTAAACCGGGAAGCGAAAACCTTCTTTACATTGGCAATTGCTGTAGGAATTATAGCATCAATTTCCTTGGTGGTGATGATGTTGTGTTTGAAAGGTAAGAATACCTGGTAAAGAGCCTCATGAACTGCTTCCCCAAGAGTGGCTGCATCCAAAGTGTCTTCTACTTCCTCGGGCTCCTTGATTTCCATCACCTGGGAATAGCAAAACTGGAGACTACAATTCAGGTATTTGCTTAAGGCTGTCGGTGAAAATCCACGTTCTGCCAGCTGTTTTAGCTTTAATTGTATATCAGCAGTCTTTCTGATCTCAATAACGGTCTCCTTAGCCTTTTCTGGAGGAATGGCGCAAATAGACTCTGAAATAGTGATGGCTGGGTTGTATTGAGGCAGTTCGAGTTGAATTTGTGTAATAAACCGGCTCTTTTCACCACCTCCTAAGTCTGTTCCTTCCGTATTATATAAAAGGTAAACATTTTCTGCCCGCTGCAGAAGCCGGTAGAAGTGATAGGAAAATACTGCATTCCTCTCACTGTATAGCTGGAGGTTAAAGGCTTTCCTTACTTCAAACGGAATAAATGTGTTCTGGTGTTTTCCTTTAGGAATCATGCCTTCATTCGCTGACAGCATGATGACATTCTTAAAATCCAAAGTCCTGGTTTCAAGAACGCCCATCATCTGTAATCCATTAAGTGGCTCACCATAAAAAGGAAGTCTTAAAGCTGAAGCCTGCGATTTGAATACTTCGTATAAAGTACCAACTCCATCCAGTAAATCAGTTTCCTGCACTGCTTTTTTGAGCTGACGGGTCAATAAAGCGAATTGATATAAGAACTCGGTGTCTACATCAGAACTACCATGCCTGGGGTTGTCAGGAGCTTTTGCTGAGGGCCGCAGGTAATTGATCAACTGCTGAATGAGATCGAGGATGGCAGAAGAATCGACTAAACCTGATTTGATGACAGTTTCAAACATACCAGATATTTCCGGCAATGATTGTTGTATATGATGAATGAATTCTTCCGGGGCAAGAAATGACTTTCCGGCATAGTCAGAAGAACCATTTTGCGTTTTCTTTTCTTTATTGATGAATGGCTGAAAATAAGGATGCTTTAGGAACCGATCAATGTCCTTGTGATAGAACCGGAGATTCAGGCTATTTTTTGACTTTCCGGAATTCAGCCTTTCGGATTGATATAATGCCTGTATCCATAATCTGAAAACAGAATCAAAGAGTGAAAAGGCAGGGGTAAGTTTTAATGGATACCCCATCGTTACATTAAATTTATTCAACTCTGCCGGCATTGAATTCATTACCGGAAGTAAAAGGCTCTCATCCACAAGCACCAGGGCAATGTCGGAGGGATTTTCAGAAACCACCAATTCACTGATTAATTGTCCTGCCAGTTTCGCCTGACCGATGTTTCCAGGCACTCCAATTACTGAGATTTTTTTGGAATCATTCCTGAACGACTGTCCGATCCATCGAGGTTCGCCAAAAGCTTTATCCTTCAGAAAGTTTCTGAGAAATACTCCGGCTTCCTGTCTTTTATCATCTAAATAATAGGCGTCTGCATCCCAGATGACCTCAGCTTTGCCTCTCTCAATAAAATGTTTGATGAGTTTCTCTTCAGCAGTTGTTAATGCATTAAAGCCTGCAAAAATGATGGTATCCCAATGATCCCATTCATGGTCATCCAGGGTGCTTAACATTTGTTCAAAAGCCATCCCAAAATATCCTTCATTCCTCTCATTGAGGATTTCTTTGAAGTTCCTGTAAATGGGAGCAAGTGAATTAAAAAATTTGAGGTAATCCGTTTCAAATGCTGAAAGTGCTTCCCCATCGGGATTCCAGTGATTCATCGCTTTTATCTCATCAAGGTATCCGAATACTTCTTCACCATCGACAAGGTATTGATCCAATTCATCAAAGTCATTCAGGAGCATTGTGCCCCACGACTGGAATTCAGCAAATGATTTGGCTTTTATTTCATCAATAGACTGATAGGTCTTGTATAGTTGAACAAGCAAGGATAACTGATCAGGGATCATGAGTCCTGATTTCAGCGTGACAAAATCTTCGAGTGCAAAAATATCCGGGAGCCAAACCGGTTTATTAATCTGTTTTGATATGTATTGACTAAGGAATAATCCCGCCCTGCGGTTTGGAAATACAACACATAACCGGCTAAGACCATCTTTGTAGTTTTCAGTCAGATATACGGCAAGTTGATGTAGAAATGGTTGCATTAATATTGGATCATGGAAATTTTAATGGGTTGGAATTCCTGATGCCAAGTTACAAAGAATAGTGAACCTGAAGGTGATCCATTTATCATACACCTTGATTTCTGACTCCTCGTTAGGTGATAACTTCAGAGATTCAAAGATTCCAGTCCTTTAAACCTTCCGGCCCTTATAAGAAGAGCAGCCTTCTCCAGATCAGCAGGTTTGCCCATATCAATCCAATCACCTGCATCATGAGCGATCCCTTGTATCAGGTTATTTCCGGCTAAACGAAGATAGAGATCAATCAATGAAAATCGTCCTGCTTCCTGGATCATTCCAAAGATAGATGGGTCAATGATATGAATTCCACTGAAAGCGTAACGATGTAAGTTGCCAGCTTTACTATCAACAATAATTTCCTGGTTTGTCCGGGTATTTTCCCAACCTGATAGTTTCATAGCATTGTCAAAGAGAAAATACCGGGAAGAGGTTCTTTCACTTACTGCCAGTGTTACTAAGGCTTTATTATTTTTATGAAATTGCAGGAGTTGGTTTAGATTTACATTACTAAGCACATCAACATTGTGCAGGATGAAAGGCTTATCATCACTAAAAAACCACGATGCTTTCTTCAGCCCTCCACCTGTATCGAGAAGTTCTTCTCTCTCCTCGGATACCTCTATGTGTAAATCAAAATTGTTATTTGCTTTAATAAAGTCGATTAATTGGTCAGCAAAGTGATGGACATTAATGATAATATCAGTGACGCCAGCATGTTTGAGCTGATGAATAACCAATTCAAGCATGGTAGTGTTACCAACCTTTACAAGTGCTTTTGGCTGTTTCTCAGTGAATGGATGAAGACGTGTGCCAAGCCCGGCAGCAAATATCATAGCCTTCATGAACCGGCTTTTTGATTTTTAAAATAATTCCTTAAGATCACCTTTTTTAATTCCCGGTGGATTACCAGTTCTGAGATCACTTCTGCATAACTCCATTCCGGATGTTGATCAATAGATTCCCTGATCTTGTGTTCGTTGAGATCAACCTGATAGAGCAGTGCGCTTAATTTTCCCTGGTCAATTTCAAGGAGGTTATGAATGATGGCGCTTAATTGGTGAAACAGTTCGGAATATGCCATTTCTGTATTCCCGGTAAACTCAATATCCATTCCGAACATTAAAAAGTCCTTTTTTACCTGGGCTACAGTCTGAAGAATGATTTCAGTGCGGTTCTTGTAAACTTCAATGTCGAGTTTTTCCAATCTTATTTATATGTTTCAGGTTTACAAAGGTGCTTTTCCTTATGTGCTTTATTCCCACACTTTTTACACTTAAACCTGGGGTTTTCCTGTTTTTCCTCCAATCTCCTGGAGTCGTTTGTTTTGCATAGTGTTTTTGTCATTTCGACACTTTCCTTTAATGAAAACCTGAACATTAAGATTTACACTGAACAATAACAGCAAATCATAACCATTGTTTGTCAAGTTCGGTATGATAAAGGATTACTTTCAGAGAGTATTTCTCTTCAAGGTACCTGGCAAGCTTTTCGGCACAATAAACTGAACGATGCTGGCCGCCGGTACAACCAAAATTAACCTGCAGATTTGAAAACCCCCTGTTCATGTATTCCAGAATAGATTGATCAACCAGTTTGAATGTGTTAGTCAGAAAAGTATTCACTTTCTGCTCCCTCTCCAGAAACTGTATCACCAATGGGTCTCTGCCTGTATATGACTTAAAGTGCTCATACCTGCCCGGGTTAGGTAAAGCCCTGCAGTCAAAAATAAAGCCCCCTCCATGTCCTGAATAATCAGGAGGAGGGCCATTTTTGAAAGCGAAGCTGTTTACTGAAATTGTAAGTCCCTCTCCTTCTCCAGGTTGAAAAGATTTAACTTCTGTATCAGCTAGGGTTTTCAGTGCTTTGATAAGTTCCGGAAGTTCTGGCTCAATCTTTACATTATCAAGCCACCACCGGAGATTATCGATAGCATAAGGGATGCTTTGAAGAAAATGTGCTCTTCTTTCGAAATGTCCGCGGAATCCATATGCTCCCATTACCTGAAGCAACCGAATCAATACAAAGCCATAATAATGCTGAGTGAAAGAATTATTATCAATTTTTCGGTGATGGGAAAGGCAACCCAGGTAATGCTCCAGCATTTCTTCCCTAAAATCGTAGGGTAATGCCGCTTTCACCTGGAATAATAAGGATGCAAGGTCATATTGCAGAGGCCCTCGTCTTCCACCCTGGTAATCAATGAAGTGAGGAGAGCCTTTATGAATAAGTATATTTCTTGCCTGGAAATCCCGATACATAAAAGACTGATTTCCAGCTTTTAATAAATAAAGAATAAGGCGATCAAAATCATTTTCAAGGGCATATTCGTTATGTGGGATTTTTAATAACCTCAGGAAATAGTATTTGAAGTAATTCAGATCCCATCTCATGCTTCTCGCATCGAATTCTTTTACGGGGTAACACTGGTTATAGTCGAGGTCATTGCCTGCTTCTATCTGAAATCTTGGTAATTCGGTAATTGTAGCCTTGTAAAGATCTTTCGTAACCGCGTCGGGTCTCCCATCTTTTCTGCCTTGCTCCAATTTCTGAAGTAATGACAGGTCCCCAAGATCACTAATCAGGTAACAATCGGTTTCTGTATTTTCTGAATAAATCTCAGGCACAGCCAGTCCACATTTATGGAAGTGCCTGGTGAATGACATAAATGCCCTGTTTTCTTGTTTGTCAGGACTATATACCCCGATGGCAATTTTCGACTGACCGTTTATCCGGTAATATTGTCTGTATGATCCGGCGGCAGGTAATGCAGTAATTTCAATACCTTGTTCACCTGACCAATCCATGAACAATCGTCTAAGTTCTTCCAGATGCTTCTGTTCCAAGTAGTTGGTATTTATTCCGATGATGATATTCAACGAATTACAAACTTACCGACTTTTTAGCTATAATTTTCTAAGTATTTTATGGAATTCTATTCAACTACAGTTTTCATTCTTTAAACATTTATCTTTGTTGTCTCTCTCTGACAGAATTAAAATAACTATACCTATGGAAAACAATAAAGCGCTGGAAATCTTGAAGACTGCTATCCTTATGGAGAAGCGTGGCAAGGCATTTTATGAGAAAATGGCAGAACAGACACAGAGTCCTGAAGCCCGTAAGATTTTCTCAATCATGGCTGAAGAGGAGAAAACCCATGTAGAATTCCTTTCTGTTCAATTCAGTCATTACATAAAGGAACACAGTTTCCTGAAACCAGACAAATCAATGGCCCAGGAAGATGTGGCTCATGAAATTTTAAATGCAGACCTGGTCAAGCAAATTTCAGCAGCCAGTTTTGAGGCCGCTGCAATTTCTGCTGCAATGGATTTTGAAACAAGGGCTGTTGAGGTGTATTCAAAACGCGCAGCTGAAACAGAGGACCCTAATGAAAAAGAACTTTATCTATGGCTGGCTGAATGGGAAAGTGGTCATCACAAGATTCTGCACGATCTGAATGAGCAACTAAAAGAAGATATCTGGTTTGACAACCAATTCTGGCCTTTCTAAACGAAAGGGAAACTTATTCTGAGCCTCTGAAAAGAGGCTTTTTTTTTGTAGTCAGGATCTTCCGAAAGTTCTCAAATGCTGCGTTTATTAATAGGTATTTAAAGATCTGAATTCATTGTGAGTTAAAAAAGCAACATCATGTAATAATCAGGATATCAAGTTTTTATAATTGCATGTTTTAATAGTATCATCATGAAAACGATAAAAAAATTTGGATTACACTATTACTTTTTTAGGGATTGTCAATAAATAATAAAAACCCTGTTTTAACTAGTTTATAACATTCACCTATTCTGATCAGGTATAACAGAAAAATTCTTCAAATCTGAATGTTTGTGTCTAGTAAGAGCATGCAACCTAAAAAAAACTCCCAAACTATCTCACAATGAAACTATTTTCCAATTTAATCAGTGTAAAGAAGAAGGATACTGAATCAACCAGGAGAAGTGTTAATCAACAAACTGACCTTCTGATTGAAATCATCAATGAGTCAATTGAAATTGCTAAAGTATCTCCAAACCTGGAGGTTAAAAAAGCTCGTCTTGACTATGCAATGAAAAAAGTGATTGACCTGATTGCTCTTGCTAATCGTTATCCATTCATTGCTTCTAAAAGGTTAGCACCTTTATATGCCTCCATCAGAGAAGTGAGAAATGACATCAAATCGATGGAAAATGTAATGGTAAGATTCGGAAAAAAGGAAGTAGCCTAAGAAATTCCGGTAATTCCTCAAAATATTTTACTGCGGATCAGGAAAGATGAATGGATTAAACCCCATCATGATACCTGATCCGCAGTTTTTTTATTTCTCAAAGCTGGGAAAAATCTGAAAACTGGTGATGTTGCCTTTTGTCCCTGCCCGAATGAAGCACTTTTCATCCGCCAGCCTAACGGACTAAATCCCCTCGTTCAGGCTGGTTTTGCCCCAAAGGGGAGCCTTTGGCTCATTTTGCATTTTTCATTTTGCATTTTTCATTTTGCATAACTACAATGAGCAAGATGTTAAAAAAGTCCACCACCTTTAAAACTGGCGTCATCAGCACGTCCTCTTTGTTTATTCTGGAAATTATTAAAGGAATAGGATGCCGTTACCATAAAAATAGGACCTTCGGCTCTGATCTGGTATGAATTATCAAAGCTGCTTCCCTTAACAGTATAATCAAATTTTATGGAGTTGAGGACATTTTGAGCCGAGAGACCAATATTTGCTTTACCCTTCATAATAGGTTGGTTTACTGCCAGGTTTACAGTATAGAATCCTGAGCTGTTGCCTTGTGCATCAATTCCTGCTCCCTGGAAGTACCCTACTCCCTGAATCCTGGTTCCCCATTTCAGCGTGAAGTTTGATATCAGCCTGGCATCCCATGAATTGGCATCTTTTGTATTTTGTTTGTTTTCGACCAGACTTTCAATGGAGTAATGGTAAAGATTTCCCCCTGTACTTAGCTGCCACCATTTTGTCAGGTTAAAATCCATACTGGCCTCAAAACCATAAGATTGCTGTTGGTTGGTATTGATCAGCTGATGAATCATGATCCCATCATCCTGGAGTAATCGCAGGGTATTGAAGCTGTTTGATGTATTCCTGTAATAAGTTTGAATGGAAAGTGTTGAGATTTTATATACCAATCGGTAGTTCAACTCAAATGCATCAGTGTATTCTGGTTCAAGATATGGGCTGCCCTGGAAAATGTTATAAGGATCAACATAACCGGGTTGTTTGTTGAGTAACCAGGGTTGAGGGCGATTAATTCGTCTGCTGTAACTTAGCTGGAACTGGTGTTTTCCTTTAATATCCTTTGAAAGGTGAACACTGGGATAAAGCATGAATTTATCAAAGTTGTATTTTTCAGTGTCGTTTGTAAAAGTAATCTGCCTGGTGAAATACTCTGACCTAAGTCCCAGCATATATCCAATTCCCCATTGTGTTCCTGAATAGGTAGCATACCCTGAATATATATCATTCAGGTAATCCAGGAAATAAGTGAATTGCTCATTAGGGATCCAAACATTACTGTCTACATCGAAGTTGAAAAATCTGAGGTCATCTTCCCTGTCTTCATGGCGATACTGGATGCCCATTTCCAAAGTCCCTTTACCCACTGGCTGTTTATAGTCGGCATTGAACCGATATTGGTAGTTAAAATTATCTTTAACGTAATTCAAATCGGATTGTAAGCCTGTTACATGGTAATTCTCGTCAGCTATCTGTTCAGTAAGGAAGTTTTCATCACGCCCGTCCCATGCTGAAAAGGTGGAGCTGAAGGATAAGGTATGATTCTCCTTGAACTTATGAAGGTAATCAAGTGTCAGACTAGGCACATTTCCGGTTACATCCATGAAATTGGAGCTGGCCCTGAATGCTTTAATGTCTGAAGATCCAAGCTGGTAACTATATCTGGCATCCGTACCCCGATCATAGCCCTGTTTTCCATAACTGCCTGAAAAAGTAAAGGAGTTTTTATCATTCAGATCATAGTCGATGCCTACTTTCCCTGTAAGATTTTCATTCTTGAAATATTGATCGGCTGTTTCTTGAACTGATTGATTTCCTGATGGTAAATAGCTGGTATTATTGATTGTAAGATAACCACGATTTATATTATCAGCATAGTCGACCCCTGCAAAAACATTCACCTTCCCTTTACGGTAATTTATCAATGCATTGGCAGTATATTTATCTGTGGTGCCAATGGAAGTATTTATTGTTCCGTTTAAGCCTTGCAGGTAGTCTTTTTTACGGATGATATTAATTATTCCGGCTTGTCCTTCTGAATCATATTTAGCAGAAGGATTTGTGATAACTTCGATCTGTTTGATAGAGGCCGCATTGATTTGTTTTAAAGCATCGCTGCCTTTTAAAACACTGGGCTTGCCATCGATCAGGACTATAAAGTCAGAGCTTCCCCTGAGCGTCACATTTCCCTGGGGATCCACCTGGATGGATGGAGTATTTTCAAGGATATTAACAGCAGAACCTGCTTTATTTACAGCGGTCTGATCAACATTTATTACCCTTTTGTCGATCTGGTATTCCACTTTTGACTTTTCAGCGACAACCGACACCTCACTCAGGTTGGAACTTGACGATGACATATTGATGATTCCAAGATCAGCCACTGGTTTATTTGGCGTGATCGTGACTTTTTCAGTTTGGTGTTTATCAAACCCTAAGAAGGATATCTTGACAAAATAATCGCCATGGGGAAGTTTTTCAATCCTGAATTCACCATTTTCTGAGGTAATTGTGCCGGTAACCATCGATGAATCATTTGCTTTATATACAGCGATATTGACATATTCCATTGGCTTGTTGGTAGCTGCATCAATGATTTTTCCATTGATAATTCCACCTTTAGGATCGGGTGTAAATTCACCAGCCAAAGTTTTATAACCGCCAGCAAGAATCAATAGTACAATGCTTACTATTAAAAGAATGTTTTGTTTTTTCATGAGTGTTTATTGCCTTTTGTGAATGAATGATTCAGAGTTTAAAAATCAATTGTTGTGACGCAAAATTGAGACAGCTGTTACTCATTCTAAAAATATTTCCGGTGAAAGCATGAAATCACTAGGTGAACAAGTGAAATGTCAGGTTGAAAATGAACAGTCTACTCTTTCTGTATTTACCGATTAATGAGCGGTGTTTAATGATCCGGATAATATTAATAAGTCATTCAAGTAATAGATATACAGATAGTTACATGTTGATAAAAGAATGTTATTATTCAATAGTTGTGAGATTGCATTTCCTATCTTTAAAGCCTGAAAACTAAATAAATTGTAATGACAGATTTGATTACCCAAAAGGCAGCTGACAATATTAGAATTCTTGCAGCATCAATGGTTGAGAAGGCCAAATCAGGACATCCTGGAGGAGCGATGGGAGGGGCCGATTTTATCAATATCCTGTATACCGAGTTCCTCAGGTATGATCCTTCTGATATGAATTGGCATATGCGTGACCGCTTTTTCCTTGATCCTGGTCATATGTCTCCCATGCTTTATTCGGTTCTGGCACTATCAGGAAATTACTCGTTAGAGGATCTTAAAAGTTTCAGGCAATGGGGAAGTTGCACTCCCGGCCATCCCGAGGCGGATCCGGCAAGAGGTGTTGAAAATACATCCGGACCTTTAGGACAAGGGCATACTATGGCTGTAGGAGCAGCAATTGCAGAGCGGTTTCTGTGTGCCCGATTCGGAGAATGGATGTCGCATAAAACCTATACCTATATTTCAGATGGAGGTATCCAGGAAGAAGTTTCTCAATCAGCAGGTCGAATTGCAGGATTTCTGGGGTTGAATAACCTGATTATGTTTTTTGACTCGAATGATATTCAGCTTTCAACACCAACCAATGCTGTTACAAATGAGGATACAGCAATGAAATACAGGGCATGGGGCTGGAATGTAATTACGATTGATGGGAATGATGCTAACCAGATACGAACCGCTTTAAAGGAAGCAAATTCAGAGAATGAAAGGCCTACCCTCATCATTGGAAAGACGATCATGGGTAAGGGAGCTGTTACTGCAGAGGGTATTTCTTATGAAAGAAACTGTGCAACTCATGGTATGCCATTAGGAGAATCCGGAGCATCATTTGAATTGACAATCAAAGGGTTGGGTGGAAATCCTCAGGATCCGTTTACAGTTTTTCCTGAAGTTAAAGATTTCTATTTACGTACTAAAGAGGAGAAAGTCAAGCAGGCAGCTATTCGGAAATCCATAGAAAATGAATGGAAACAAAATCATCCGGAATTAGCATTGAAATTGAAATCATTTTTTGCAGGTGAATTGCCAGATCTTGATTATGCTTCAATCGTTCAGAAAGAGAATATCGCAAGCAGGGCTGCTTCCTCAGTAGTACTGGGTTACCTGGCTCAACATGTTGAAAATATGATCGTGAGCTCTGCTGATCTTGCAAATAGTGATAAAACGGACGGCTTCCTGAAATATACCAGGCCATTTGCAAAAAATGATTTCTCCGGCGCCTTCCTGCAAGCCGGGGTGAGCGAATTAACCATGGCTGCGATCTGTAATGGAATAGCACTTCATGGGGGTGTATGGGCAGCTTGTGCAACATTCTTTGTTTTTAGTGATTATATGAAGCCTGCAATCAGGCTTTCTGCACTCATGGAATTACCTGTAAAGTATATATGGAGCCATGATGCTTTCAGAGTTGGAGAAGATGGACCTACCCATCAACCTATCGAACAGGAAGCCCAGATCAGATTGCTGGAGCAACTTAAGAATCATCACGGGAAAATGAGTTTGCTGGCGTTAAGGCCTTCAGATGCTTACGAAACTTCAGTTGCCTGGAAAATGGCAATGGAGAATAAGTCTACTCCTACCGCATTGATACTGTCAAGGCAAAATATAATTGATATTCCAGCTAAAACAGATTCCCTGAGGTACAAGGATGCTCTTCAGGCTGAGAAAGGAGCTTATATAGCTGTTGATTCCGATGGTATTCCTGATGTTATTTTGTTAGCCAGCGGTTCCGAAGTTTCCACATTAGTGCAGGCGTCGTATTTATTGAAAGAGAGAAAATCTATCAATTCAAGAATCGTATCTGCAATATCTGAAGGCTTATTCCGACAGCAACCTGCATCATACCAGGAACAAGTGATTCCCGGAGACATTCCTGTTTTTGGACTCACAGCAGGCTTGCCAGTCACACTTTCCGGACTTGTTGGTAAAAGTGGCTTTATCTGGGGTGTTGATCATTTTGGGTATTCTGCCCCAGCTAAAATACTTGATGAGAAGTTTGGGTTTACGCCAGAAAGTGTTTATAGTCAGGTAATTAATTTTCTTGGGATTAAGTAAGGCCAAAGCTGTATTAATTGCTTCATTACTGGAACTATCTGTTTTAAATTTGAACATTTAGATGCAGGTACTTTTTCATCAATAAAAATTCCAGGTTTGTTTTTGAACCTTTTCACTGGTACAATTTGATTTTTTGGATAATTTCCATTGTAAACTAAAACCAGAATTTTAAAAAGGTGTCCGACTTCCAGAAGTCGGACACCTTTTTATTGCCTATTCTATTTTAAAGAAAGTCATAATTATAGGATTTGCACATCTATCAATTAATTGCTAAATACATTCTGTTGTTTTACTGCATAAGCAATTCTTTTTCAGATAACTAGAGCAATTTGTCAGTTGCAATCCCAATATCGGAGTAAAAATATGTTTTTTTGTTCCAAAATAGGAAATTGTGAGTAATATTTGAATGGTTTTACGATGAAAACTGTACTAAAAAGTATTATATATATCACATAATCAGTAGCTTGATATGTTTGGCAAAATTTTTGAAATCTGAATAATCCGAAATTGATGGGTTTCATTAATAGTCCATCCGTTCAAATGTTTGCTGATAAAGACTTTCAGTCATGAATGATATACAGAATTCTGTCGTGAAAGTCTTATAATTGGTTTAATATCAAGAAGTTGACAAAAATCAAAGATAAGTAAAATGCTGATAAATCCAAAATTAGTGTTCCTGTATCTATTTCTATTTTGTCTGGCAATAACTAGTTTGCAGGCACAGGAGCCTCCACATCCTCCTTCAGGAAATCATGGGCTACATGGTAATCAACCTGCTGGAGGTAATGCCAGAGTAGGAGATGGAATTGGAATAGTGATTGCATTTGCCTTAGCTTATAGCTATAGGAAACTTAATAGAACCAAAAAAAATAATACTTCGGAACAAGTAAATGAACCATCAGAATAAAATCTTGCCGATTTATCAGATTTTTGATTTCTAAAGGCTGTATGTTGCTTAAAAACACTTGATCAAAGCTTGAAACCTGTTTGGATAATAAACTTATCTTTTTAACTTTGGATGCCCTGAGGAAACTACCTTACTAAAATGCAACTTCGTTTACTCCGACCCGTTGAGGTCTTACATATTTTTTCACCTTGACCGGAGATTTCTTACCTGGTCAAGGTGTATTATTTTTATCTGAATGGTATGCCAGATTTGATTACAAAATAACCAACCCACAATACATAAGTAACTAATAATTAAGATTATATGAAGTTTTTTTGTACGCTTGCATTACTCTTCTTACTTGGTAGTTTCATTAATCCTCTCCGAGCCCAGGATATTCCAATTCATCCAACTCATATGGGCACCGGCACTTTTCTTGGAGAAACAAAACCACTTAGAGATTTACCAGTTCTGACGCCTGAAGAAGTTCAGTTTTTGAAAGAGAAGGCATTAAAAAAGGCCGCTAATAAGAAAATTAAGCCCAGGGAGTATCCATTTGCAGAAACTGCTCTTCCAAATGGAGCGGATGAAGCCTGGCAAAAAACGATGGGTTCAACAGGTGGGAGTAAAGCTCCAATCGTCAATTTTGAAGGTCAGTCAACTTCATCCTTCCCTCCTGATTGCAATGGCGCGGTGGGCCCAAGTCACTATATGCAGACTGTGAATGTAACCTATTCAATTTATAACAAGACTGGTACTTTACTTGCCGGCCCCACAGCTTTAAATACGCTGTTCACTGGTGTTCCGGGAGCCACAGTAAATGATGGAGATCCGATTGTGCTTTATGATGAGATGGCGGATCGCTGGTTAGTGGCTGAGTTTACAATGAATCTATCTAACGATTATATGTTAGTTGCTGTATCTGCTACCAATGACCCTACTGGCACATGGTACAAGTACTCTTTTGATGTTACCAATGATCCTGATTACCCTAAGTTTGGTGTTTGGCAGGATGGCTATTATATGGGTATCAACAGTACAGCCGGAAATGATATTTATGTGTTTGAAAGATCTAAAATGCTTCAGGGACTTACAGCCCAGATGGTAGGATTTGATAATGCATGGCGTCCCGGAACGGGATTTTTATGCGTACCACCTTTGGATAACGATGGAATTGCTGCTCCAGCCGGTGCTCCGGGTACTTTCATTGCTTTTAACGATGATGCAGTAGCCGGAGGGTCAGATCAGCTATGGATTTATGAGTTAAATGCCAACTGGACAACACCGGCATCTTCAACATTTTCAAGGGTACAACAGTTAGCTGTTACAACATTTGATAGCCAGTTTACCGCCTCATGGGATGATATTGCTCAGCCAACCAGTCAAAAACTTGATGGTGTACCACAGGTTATAATGAATGCTCCACAATACAGAAATTTTGGGAGTTATCAAACCATTGTTTGTTGTCATACAGTAGATGTAGATGCGACAAATCATGCAGGTATCCGCTGGTATGAGCTTAGAAGAGGCACGCAGACTTCCGGCAACTGGGCTGTTCGGCAGCAGGGGACTTATGCACCTGATGCTAATTCCCGTTGGATGGGCAGCATTATGCTGAATAATAGTGGGAAGATCGGACTTGGATATTCAATTTCCAGTTCTACGGTATATCCTGGAATCAGATACTGCGGGCAATCATCAAGTGCTTACGCAGCTGCTTCAGGAGTGCTTGATTTACCTGAAACAGTGATTCATAGTGGAACAGTTGCACAAACTACTTACAACCGCTGGGGAGATTATGCTCTCTTATCTGTTGACCCTCTTGATAATGAAACTTTCTGGTTTACATCTGAATAC
The DNA here is from genome assembly GCA_016707785.1 of Bacteroidales bacterium. Lineage (NCBI taxonomy): Bacteria > Pseudomonadati > Bacteroidota > Bacteroidia > Bacteroidales > Bacteroidales bacterium. Next base: position 55,854 of record JADJGZ010000014.1, read on the forward strand.
GTGAAAACAGGAGGCACAACCAAAGGGACAAAAATTGCATCTTTCAAATTTGGGAATGCCCCGGCTGTTACTACTCTAGCTGCCACTGCTATAACTTCCACTTCCGCAACACTTAATGGAACTGTTAATCCGTCAGGTTTGGCTACAACTTATTACTTCCAGTATGGAACTACAACAAGTTATGGAAGTGTTACTTCAACCATTTCCGCCGGTTCTGGTACATCTGCAGTTACAGTAAGTGCAAATATTTCAGGATTAATCACTGGTCAGACCTATCATTTCAGACTGGTTGCCACTAATACAGATGGTACTTCCAATGGAAGTGATCTTACTTTTGTACCTGGAGGAGCCATACTCACCACTACAGCAGTCAGTTCAATTACAATGTCAACTGCCGTTTCCGGTGGTACAATTACCACTGATGGAGGTTCAGCTATCACTGCCAGAGGTGTTTGCTGGTCAACCACTGCAAGTCCGGTAGCAACAGGATTACATACAACTGATGGTTCCGGAACTGGTACGTTTTCCAGTAGTATTACCGGATTGTCATCCAATACCACATACCATGTCCGTGCATATGCAACTAATGCCAATGGTACATTCTATGGACAGGATATTACTTTTGCTACATCATGCGGTATTATTACCTCTTTTCCCTGGAATGAGGGATTTGAAAATGCAGGTTCTATTCCATCTTGCTGGTCACAGGAATATGTTGGCAGTTCTGTATTAAACTGGGTATTTATTACTGGAAATGGAACAGGATATCCTGCAACTGCACATGGAGGTACCTATGATGCCTGTTTAAAAGATAATACTACAACCGCCAATATAACCAAGTTGGTCACTCCCCCACTCAATTTAACTGGTGTAAGCACTCCTCAACTCAAATTCTGGCATACCCAGGCTTTATGGAGTCCGGATCAGGATATTCTGACTGTTTATTACAAAACCAGTGTTGGAGGAACATGGACACAACTAGCCACTTATACAACCAGCGTAACTACCTGGACTGAGAGGACAATTGTCCTGCCTAATCCATCCAGTAGTTATTATATTGCTTTCGAGGGAAATGCCCTGTATGGCAGGGGTGTATGCGTGGATGATGTTTCGGTTTCAAGCCAATGTGTAACCACGTATCCTGTAAGTGTTGCAATTAGTGCTTCTGCTAATCCCTCTTGTTCCGGGGTTGCTGTTAATTTTACAGCAGTGCCGACCAATGGAGGTACTACCCCGGCATATCAATGGAAAGTTAATGGCGTAAATGCAGGAACGAATAGTGCAACTTTCTCATATTCTCCTGTGAATGCTGATGTAGTGACCTGTGTATTAACCTCTAACCTGGCATGTGCAACAGGTAGTCCGGCTACCTCAAATTCTATCACAATGTCAGTAAGTGCTTCTGTTGCAGCATCTGTTAGTGTTTCTCCTTCAGCTAACCCGGTATGTGCCGGCACTTCAGTGACATACACAGCGGTTCCTGCAAATGGCGGCACAACGCCTGTTTACCAGTGGAAAGTGAATGGCGTAAATGCAGGGACGAACAGTTCCACTTATGCATTCGTTCCATCAAATGGAAATGGGTAACGCGACTGGCAGTCCGACACTCAAGAACGAGAGTGAATCCAACTGTAACCGCATCTGTGGCAATATCACACAATCCAGTGTGTGCAGGCACTTCAGTTACATACACTGCAACCCCAACCAATGGCGGCACAACGCCTGTTTACCAGTGGAAAGTGAATGGCGTAAATGCAGGAGAAAGTTCAGCACTGTTCCATCAAATGGAAATGTGGTAACCTGTGTGATGACCAGCAATGCCACATGCGTGACTGGCAGTCCTGCCACTTCCAACAGTGTAACGATGACAGTGAATCCAACTGTAACCGCATCTGTGGCAATATCAGCATCAGCAAATCCAGTGTGTGCAGGCACTTCAGTCACTTTCACAGCCGTTCCCACCAATGGGGGCACAACTCCTTCATATCAGTGGAAGGTGAATGGCGTGAATGCCGGCACCAACAGTCCGAACTATTCTCATACTCCGGCAAATAATGATGTTGTAACTTGTGTAATGACATCCAATGCCAGTTGTGTGATCGGTAGTCCTGCAACTTCAAGTGGGATAACCATGACCGTGAATCCGCTTGTCACTGCTTCCGTCAGTATTTCAGCTTCGGCAAACCCAATCTGTGCAGGCCTTAGTTACTCGAGTCGGCCGGGTGCGCGCGCCTTTTCCAGCCCCTCGCTGCGTTGTGTTTGCGGCTGTGGTGTTGTCCTGTGGTCGCCTCAGTCCTGTTTCACCCCAGTGTCCTGTAGTGCAGGCACTTCAGTTACATTCACAGCAGTCCCCACAAATGAAGGCACAACTCCTGTCTATCAATGGAAGGTGAATGGCAACAATGCAGGAACCAATAGTGCAACATTCAATTATGTTCCAGCCAATAACGACCTGGTTACCTGCGAACTAACATCAAATGCAGTTTGTGTTTCCGGCAGCCCGGCAACCTCCAATAGCATTGTAATGAGTGTTGATCCTGTGGTAACAGCCTCAGTCCTGATTTCACCCTCAGTGAATCCTGTATGTGCAGGCACTTCAGTTACATTCACAGCAGTCCCCACAAATGAAGGCACAACTCCTGTCTATCAATGGAAGGTGAATGGTAATAATGCTGGAACCAATAGCGCAACATTTAATTATGTTCCAGCTAACAACGACCTGGTTACCTGCGAACTCACATCAAATGCAGTTTGTGTTTCCGGCAGCCCGGCAACCTCCAATAGCATTGTAATGAGTGTTGATCCTGTGGTAACAGCCTCAGTCCTGATTTCACCCTCAGTGAATCCGGTATGTGCAGGCACTTCAGTTACATTCACAGCAGTCCCCACAAATGAAGGTACAACTCCTGCTTATCAATGGAAGGTGAATGGCAACAATGCAGGAACCAATAGTGCAACATTCAATTATGTTCCAGCCAATAACGACCTGGTTACCTGCGAACTAACATCAAATGCAGTTTGTGTGAATGGCAGCCCGGCAACATCGAATAGCATTGTAATGAGTGTTGATCCTTTGGTAACAGCCTCAGTCCTGATTTCACCCTCAGTGAATCCTGTATGTGCAGGCACTTCAGTTACATTCACAGCAGTACCCACAAATGAAGGCACAACTCCTGTCTATCAATGGAAGGTGAATGGCAATAATGCAGGAACCAATAGTGCAACATTCAATTATGTTCCAGCCAATAACGACCTGGTTACCTGTGAACTAACATCAAATGCTGTTTGTGTTTCCGGCAGCCCGGCAACCTCCAATAGCATTGTGATGAGTGTTGATCCAGTGGTAACAGCCTCAGTCCTGATTTCACCCTCAGTGAATCCGGTATGTGCAGGCACTTCAGTTACATTCACAGCAGTACCCACAAATGAAGGTACAACTCCTGTCTATCAATGGAAGGTGAATGGCAATAATGCGGGAACCAATAGTGCAACATTTAATTATGTTCCAGCCAATAACGACCTGGTTACCTGCGAACTCACCTCAAATGCAGTTTGTGTTTCCGGCAGCCCGGCAACGTCGAATAGCATTGTAATGAGTGTTGATCCTGTGGTAACAGCCTCAGTCCTGATTTCACCCTCAGTAAATCCGGTATGTGCAGGCTTCAGTTACATTCACAGCAGTCCCCACAAATGCAGGCACAACTCCTGTCTATCTATGGAAGGTGAATGGCAACAATGCAGGAACCAATAGTTCGACATTCAATTATGTGCCTGCCAATAACGACCTGGTTACCTGTGAATTAACTTCAAATGCAGTTTGTGTGAATGGCAGCCCGGCGACCTCCAATAGCATTGCAATGAGTGTTGATCCAGTGGTAACAGCCTCAGTCCTGATTTCACCCTCAGTGAATCCTGTATGTGCAGGCACTTCAGTTACATTCACAGCAGTACCCACAAATGAAGGCACAACTCCTGTTTATCAATGGAAGGTAAATGACAATAATGAAGGAACCAATAGTTCAACATTCAATTATGTTCCAGCCAACAACGACCTGGTTACCTGTGAATTAACATCAAATGCAGTTTGTGTTTCCGGCAGCCCGGCAACATCGAATAGCATTGTAATGAATGTTGATCCGTTATTAACTGTTAGTGTCAGTATCAATGCTTCCTCTAACCCTGTATTAGCTGGTACAGAAGTAAGCTTTACAGCCATCGGAGTAAATCAGGGATCCAACCCGGTTTATCAGTGGAAGGTGAATGGTTTGGCTGTGGGAATAAATGCAACAATGTATTCCTATGTTCCGAATAATGGGGATATCATCTTATGTGAACTTACCTCAGATGCTTTATGTGCAACAGGCAATCCGGCAGTATCTGAACCGGTGGTTATGGGAGTAGATCCCCTTGCATTATCAGTCAATCCTCCAAGTCAGTCGGTGGGTCCATCAGCCGGAACAATTCAATACACTGTAACCTCAAATACATCCTGGACTGTTGAAAGTGATCAGCCATGGTGTTTAGTAAGTCCTGCAGGAAGTGGCAATGGATTGGTGACAGTGAATTATGATGCGAATACATCAGGTTTGAGCAGGAGTGCAGTGATTACTGTAACAGTAATTGGTTTACCTGCAGTCAGTGTTTCCTTAGTACAGGATGCTGAAACTACAAAGCAGCTCAACTTGAGTGTATTACTGGAAGGTTTGTATAATGGTGTTTCTCTTAATAAGGCACAAAATGCAAGCGGATCGCAATTCCCTGGTTCTGTGGCCGACCGGATCATTGTTGAATTACATGAATCTGTATCGCCTTATTCCATAGTAGGAGGGCCTTATGAAGTGGATATTCAAACCGATGGTACAGCTCAGGTTACAATACCTTCTATGTTAGGATCATCCTATTACCTGATTGTTAAGCACAGGAATAGTTTGGAGACCTGGTCAATGAATCCTGTTTCATTCAGTGGCGCAACAATCAGCTATGATTTTAGCAGTTCTGCAAGTCAGGCAATGGGAGGAAATATGAAATCGGTGGCCGGGAAATTTGTTGTGTATTCAGGTGATATTGATCAGGATGGGCAGATTGATTCAGATGATATGATCCTGATGAATACGGAGGCTGAAAATTTCATCTCAGGATATGTAGTATCTGATTTGAATGGAGATGGATTGATTGATGCCGGTGATATGATCCTTTTGGATAATAATGCAGCAATTCTGGTTGTAAAGGTTACTCCTTAACTACCTGTTTGCCCTTATAATATAGAGTTCCGGGGAATTTCACATTCCCCGGAATACTGCTTTTCTGATGATTCTTTGAACGCACACACTAGAATGCCAAGAATTCAAATGAAGTTTGCAGAGCAATTAAATGATCATTGTTTAATGCTTAAGCAACCAAAAAAACTCTGAACAACAAAAGAAATACTATGAATTTAATTTCTAAGTCCCTGACACTTGTTTTATGTTTTGTCTCAGTTTTGGTTTATTCTCAAACCAAAGATCAAACAGAAAACTTGAAAAGCATTGCTGAAAAGGCAAAAGACTCATATTTGCTCAATAGGGCTGCTGCTGAAAAAACAGCAATTCAAAAAGGATGGCCGATTAAGGCAGAAGTGGATGGGTCACTTATTGAAATTCAACATCTTAATGAAAGAGGAATTCCACAATATTATAAAACTGATAATTCGAATGCGGCAGCAACAATTTCGACCAATAAAGTATATTCAGGTGGTGGTGCCGGTTTAAGTTTGACCGGATCCGGAATAATAGTAAGAGAATGGGATGGTGGAAGTGTTTTGAATACACATCAGGAATTTGGCACACGGGTTACAGTGGTAGATGCAGTTGCTACTCATTATCATGCAACCCATGTAGCTGGAACTATTATGGCCTCAGGTGTGGTTGCTAATGCAAAAGGAATGGCCTATGAAGCCGGGCTTCGATCCTTTGACTGGAATACTGATGTTACAGAAATGGCAACAGAAGGTGCTGCTGGTGCATTAATCAGTAACCATTCCTATGGTTATATAAGAGGTTGGTATAGCGGTACCTGGTATGGTGACCCTGCAATTAGTACTACTGAAGATTATCTGTTTGGATTTTATGACTCATATACGCAACAGTGGGATCAGATAGCCTATAATGCTCCGAATTTCCTAATCTGTAAATCAGCAGGAAATGACAGGGGGGATTCAGGTAGTGGTTACCCTGCTGATGGACCCTATGATTGTATTGGTCAACAAGGCGTCGCAAAAAATATTCTTACTGTAGGTGCTGTTGACGATATTCCCGGAGGTTATACAACACCAGCTGGTGTATCTCAAACCAATACCTACTTTAGTTCATGGGGCCCGGCTGATGACGGTCGTATTAAGCCTGATATTGTTGCCAACGGGTACTCATTGTATTCTACTTATAATACCAATAATACCAGCTATTCGAGTTTAAGCGGGACATCCATGTCAACTCCCTCTGCTTCCGGATCTCTGGCTTTACTTCAACAACATAGGTTTGCCCTGACCGGATCTTATTTGAAAGCAGCTACTTTAAAAGCTGTGGTGATTCATACTGCTGACGAAGCTGGTGCCAATACAGGCCCTGACTATAATTATGGTTGGGGATTGATGAATACAAAGAATGCAGCCCTTAAGATTTCTTCTGATCAAACTGTTGATGTTATCAGTGAATTGACGCTCAATAATGGTGCTACATATACAAGAAATATTATTGCTTCTGGCACTGAACCGATAAAGGTGACTATTGTCTGGACTGATCCTGCCGGTACTCCTCCGGCTGCAGCTCTGGATCCAATTACTCCTATGCTGGTGAATGACCTGGATCTCCGACTCAGTTATTCATCAAATACCTACTATCCCTGGAAATTGAACCGCGATACTCCAACTGCCGCTGCTACCAATTCAACAGAAAATAATGTGGATAATGTAGAAGTGGTATATATAGCAAGTCCTGTTGCTGGTGCCACCTATACTATTACAGTGGATCATGATGGCTCCTTAACCGGAGGTTCACAGGCCTATTCCGTAGTTATTAGCGGAATTCTTGCCACAGTTGCACCTGTAGCTGATTTTTCTGCCAGTACAACAACACCAGCTGTGAATGCCCAGGTAAACTTTACTGATATTTCATCCAATGTCCCTACAAGTTGGGCATGGAGTTTCAATCCGGCTACAGTAACCTATCTGAATGGGACAACTTCAGCTTCTCAAAATCCACAAGTGAAGTTTACTGCTGCGGGCTCTTACTCTGTAACGCTTACTGCAACTAATGCATATGGGAGTGATGGTGAAACTAAAACTAATTATATTAATGTAACTAATTGTACTTTTAATAGCTTGCCTTTTATTCAAAATTTTGATGCAACCACACTACCTACTTGCTGGTCGCAAATTGACAATATAGGTAATGGACAGATATGGCAATTCGGAACCATTACCGGCTATACACCATTGCCTTCCCTAAATGGTAATTATGCTTATCTGAATTCAGATGCCTATGGAAGTGGGAGCAGTCAAAATGCTGACCTGATTACGCCTACTCTTGATTTAACTAATTATACAGGAGTAAATCTGACATTTAGCTATTATTTTAGATCTTATACTGGTTCTTCTGGAAACCTGTTTTATAGTATCAATAATGGAGTAACCTGGACATCGTTACTATCGGTTTCTGCAACATCTTCGAATCCAACAGTGTTCAACCAGACAATTGCAGCTCTGGCAGGTCAATCGCAGGTGAAATTTAAATGGAATTATACAGGTAGTTATGGCTATTATTGGGCAATAGACAATGTTTCTGTAACTGGAACAGTTGCAGCTATTCCAACAGTTACCACTACTGCTGCCTCAGCAATTACCACATCTTCAGCTACTGCAGGAGGAAATGTAACAGCAACTGGCGGCTCATCAGTTACAGCCAGGGGTGTTTGTTGGTCAACATCTATTGATCCTGTTGCTTCAGGTAATCACACTACTGATGGGAGCGGAACCGGTGCATTTACAAGTTCTATAACTGGTTTATCAGCTAACTCCCTCTATTATGTAAGAGCCTACGCGACCAATAGCAGTGGTACAGCTTATGGAATTAACCAGACATTTACAACCTGTGCTGCAATGTTACCTGCTTCTGTAAGTATCAGCGCATCTGTTAATCCTGTTTGTGCTGGTACTTCTGTCACTTTTACAGCCGTTCCCACCAATGGGGGTACAACTCCTTCATATCAGTGGAAAGTGAATGGGGTGAATGCTGGGACGAACAGTTCCACCTATGCATTCGTTCCATCAAATGGAAATGTGGTAACCTGTGTGATGACCAGCAATGCCACATGCGTGACTGGCAGTCCTGCCACTTCCAACAGTGTAACGATGACAGTGAATCCACCGCATCTGTTGCAGTTCGGTATCCAGTGTGTGCAGACCGCACTTTCACAGCCGTTCCCACCAATGGGGTGCAACTCCATTCATATCGGGAAGTGAATGGCGTAAATGCAGGGACGAACAGTTCCACTTATGCATTCGTGCCATCAAATGGGAATGTGGTATCCTGTGTGATGACCAGCAATGCCACTTGCGTGACTGGCAGTCCAGCCACTTCTAATAGTGTAACGATGACAGTGAATCCAACCGTAACCGCATCTGTTGCAGTATCAGCATCGGCAAATCCAGTGTGTGCAGGCACTTCAGTCACTTTCACAGCCGTTCCCACCAATGGGGGTACAACTCCTTCATATCAGTGGAAGGTGAATGGTGTGAATGCAGGGACTAATAGCTCCACTTATGCATTCGTACCATCAAATGGGAATGTGGTATCCTGTGTGATGACCAGCAATGCCACTTGCGTGACTGGCAGTCCAGCCACTTCCAATAGTGTAACATTGACAGTGAATCCAATGGTTACGGCATCTGTAGCAATTTCAGCATCTGCAAACCCAGTTTGTGCAGGTACATCAGTTACGTACACTGCTGTTCCTGCTAATGGAGGAACAACTCCAATTTATCAATGGAAGGTGAATGGTAACAATGCAGGAACCAATAGTGCAACATTCAATTATGTTCCAGCCAACAACGACCTGGTTACCTGTGAACTAACATCAAATGCAGTTTGTGTTTCCGGCAGCCCGGCAACCTCCAATAGCATTGTAATGAGTGTTGATCCTGTGGTAACAGCCTCAGTCCTGATTTCACCCTCAGTGAATCCGGTATGTGCAGGCACTTCAGTTACATTCACAGCAGTACCCACAAATGAAGGCACAACTCCTGTCTATCAATGGAAGGTGAATGGCAACAATGCAGGAACCAATAGTGCAACATTTAATTATGTTCCAGCCAATAACGACCTGGTTACCTGCGAACTAACATCAAATGCAGTTTGTGTGAATGGCAGCCCGGCAACCTCCAATAGCATTGTAATGAGTGTTGATCCTGTGGTAACAGCCTCAGTCCTGATTTCACCCTCAGTGAATCCTGTTTGTGCAGGCACTTCAGTTACATTCACAGCAGTACCCACAAATGAAGGTACTACTCCTGCTTATCAATGGAAGGTGAATGGCAACGATGCAGGAACCAATAGTGCAACATTTAATTATGTTCCAGCCAATAACGACCTGGTTACCTGCGAACTAACATCAAATGCAGTTTGTGTGAATGGCAGCCCGGCAACATCGAATAGCATTGTAATGAGTGTTGATCCTGTGGTAACAGCCTCAGTCCTGATTTCACCCTCAGTGAATCCGGTCTGTGCAGGCACTTCAGTTACATTCACAGCAGTACCTACAAATGAAGGTACAACTCCTGTTTATCAATGGAAGGTGAATGGCAACAATGCAGGAACCAATAGTGCAACATTTAATTATGTTCCAGCCAACAACGACCTGGTTACCTGCGAACTAACATCAAATGCAGTTTGTGTTTCCGGCAGCCCGGCGACCTCCAATAGCATTGTAATGAGTGTTGATCCTGTGGTAACAGCCTCAGTCCTGATTTCACCCTCAGTGAATCCGGTATGTGCAGGCACTTCAGTTACATTCACAGCAGTACCCTCAAATGAAGGCACAACTCCTGTCTATCAATGGAAGGTGAATGGCAACAATGCAGGAACCAATAGTGCGACATTCAATTATGTTCCAGCCAACAACGACCTGGTTACCTGCGAACTAACATCAAATGCTGTTTGTGTTTCCGGCAGCCCGGCAACCTCCAATAGCATTATTATGAGTGTTGATCCGTTATTAACTGTTAGTGTCAGCATCAACGCTTCCTCTAACCCTGTATTAGCTGGTACAGAAGTAAGCTTTACAGCCATCGGAGTAAATCAGGGTTCCAACCCGGTTTATCAGTGGAAGGTGAATGGTTTGGCAGTAGGAACAAATGCAACAATGTATTCCTATGTTCCGAATAATGGGGATATCATCCTATGTGAACTGACCTCAGATGCTTTATGTGCAACAGGCAATCCGGCGGTATCTGAACCGGTGGTTATGGGAGTAGATCCCCTTGCGTTATCAGTCGATCCTCCAAGTCAGTCGGTGGGTCCATCAGCCGGAACAATTCAATACACTGTAACCTCAAATACAGCCTGGACTGTTGAAAGTGATCAGCCATGGTGTTTAGTAAGTCCTGCAGGAAGTGGCAATGGATTGGTAACAGTGAATTATGATGCGAATACATCAGGTTTGAGCAGGAGTGCAGTGATTACTGTAACAGTAATTGGTTTACCTGCGGTCAGTGTTTCCTTGGTACAGGATGCAGAAACTACAAAGCAGCTCAATTTGAGTGTTTTATTAGAAGGTTTATATAATGGGACTTCACTTAATAAGGCACAAAGTACAAGCGGTGACCAATTTGCAGGAACAATTGCTGACCGTATCATTGTTGAGTTGCATGAATCTGTTTCACCCTATTCCATAGTTGGAGTGCCCTATGAAGTGGATATCCACACTGATGGTTCAGCACAAGTAGCAATTCCATTATCACTAGGTTCCTCATACTACCTTGTAATTAAACACAGAAATAGTTTGGAGACATGGTCAGCAAATCCGGTTTCATTCAGTGGCGCAACAATCAGCTATGATTTTAGCAGTTCTGCAAGTCAGGCACTTGGAGGAAACATGAAATCGGTGGCCGGCAAGTTTGTACTGTATTCAGGAGATATTGATCAGGACGGGCAGATTGATTCAGATGATATGATCCTGATGAATACGGATGCGGAAAGCTTTATCTCAGGATATGTGGTTTCCGACCTGAATGGTGACGGCTTGATCGATGCAGATGATATGATTCTGCTTGATAATAATGCAGCAAATACGATTAGTGTCGTGAGGCCTTAATAGATGCTCAGGCTGAAAATGTTAACATTGGCCGAAACTTTTAAATAATAACTTAAACGAATCAAGGGTTGATAACAAAACATTCATATTTACAGCAAAACCTTACAGGATTTCAAATCCTGTAAGGCTTAGACCCTAAATATTTGAATATTAGTTCAATTCTTGATTCGCATAATTTACTCTTTTACCATGAAGCTTAAAACTAGTTTACTTATCATTGCCGGACTGATGATCTTCCGGTTTTCTTTCAGCCAGACTGTAAAAGAGTTCTATTTCTCATTTCCACTGCCATCAAAAGAAAAGGTCCATACACTGACAAAACAAATTTCAATTGATAATGTCAGGAATGATACCGTCTGGGCATATGCTACCCCGGCACAATTTGTTAGGTTTCTTAAGGAAGGGTATGCTGTAACATTGCTTCCATCACCTGGCTATGCACCAGATGTATTCATGAATGACAATCCCGTTCTTGCCCCTGCCACAACATGGAATTTTTATCCGACGTATTCTGCCTATGAGAGTTACATGGCCCAGTTTGAGTCGAATTATCCTGCTATATGTAAACTATCTACAATAACTACTTTAGCCAGTGGGAGGAAGATTCTGGTGGTCAAAATTTCAGATAATGTGGCTATAGATGAAACTGAGCCGGAGTTTTTATATACTTCTTCGATTCATGGTGATGAAACCACCGGATATATCCTGATGATGCACCTGATTGATTATTTATTGTCCAATTACGGTACAAATGCCGAAGTGAATGACCTGGTAAATAATATGGAGATTTATATAAATCCATTATCCAATCCTGATGGAACCTATGCCGGAGGAAATGCTTCAGTCAGTGGAGCTACAAGAGGAAATGCTAATGGAGTAGATATGAACAGGAATTATCCTGATCCGGAAGATGGCCAGCATCCTGATGGCAATGTATGGCAGCCTGAGACAATTGCTTTTATGGATTTTGCCGGTCAACATCACTTTGTGGCTTCAGCTAATTTTCATGGTGGGGCAGAAGTGGTAAATTACCCGTGGGACACATGGGCAACATTACACACAGATGATAACTGGTGGCAATATGTGAGTCGTGAATATGCTGATACAGTTCATATTCATGCTCCGGTAGGATATATGAACTACCTTGATAATGGTATTACTAATGGTTTTGCCTGGTATGAAGTGGCAGGAGGACGCCAGGATTATATGAATTATATCCACCATTGCCGGGAAATTACCATCGAAATTTCTGACACCAAGCTTCTTCCTGCATCCCAACTGGAAGCACATTGGGGATATAACTGGCGTTCACTTATCCTTTTGATGAAAGAGGCAAAGTATGGCATTCATGGAGTGATCACCGACCAATCTACAGGATTGCCGCTTGCAGCCAAAGTATTCATCAATGGGCATGATATTGATAATTCTGAAGTGTATTCATCTGCTCTGGGGGATTATCACAGGCCAATAAAAGCAGGCACCTATACCCTTGAGATATCTGCACAATGTTATCAAACCCAGAATATTCCTGTTACTGTATCAGATCATGCCACTTTAAACCTTAACATTCAGTTAGTGCCTCTAACTAATGCTACCCTTAATACTGTTGCCGCCAGTTCAATTAGCTATAACTCTGCAATTAGCGGAGGTAACATTACTTGTAGTGGTGCAAGTGCAATTACTGCAAGAGGTGTTTGCTGGAGTACCTCTTTAAATCCAACCATTTCTGATTACCATAGCACAGATGGGACAGGCGGAGGAACCTTTACAAGTACAATTACGGGATTGTCACCCAGTACATTGTATCATTGTCGGGCATATGCAACCAATTCTATAAATACTTTTTACGGAAATGATATCACATTTACCACTTCCAATGGCATTCCGGTTGTTACTACAGTAGCCCCTTCTTCCATTGCAGGTAATACAGCTAATTCGGGAGGGAATGTTACTTCCCAGGGTATGTCGGCCGTAACTGAAAGAGGTGTGTGTTGGTCAACTTCGGCTAATCCTGTTGCTACAGGATTACATACTTCAGATGGTTCCGGAACTGGTAGTTTTTCCAGTTTTATTAGCGGACTGAGTGCAAATACTACTTATCACGTTCGTGCTTATGCAACCAACTCTTATGGTACGGCATATGGTGTTGATTATCAATTTACTACCCTTTGCGGGGTGGTTTTTCTTCCCTTATTTGAACAATTTGTAGCCACAACATTCCCTGCATGTTGGTCAACTCAATTTTCAGGTACAGGAGCAACAGATAAATGGACTGTATCTACTACCGTCACTGCCGGTGGGAATCCTAATGAGATGAAATGTACCTGGCAAAATATTAATCCAGGAGTTAACCGATTAGTTTCCATTCCTTTCAACACCCAGGGTATGTCAATGTTAAACCTCAGTTTCAAACATATGCTTGATGCTTATGGTACAGGTTGTACATTGAGGGTTCAATCCAGCACTGATGGTGTAACCTGGACAAATGAGTCATGGTCGGTTGCAACAACGGCTGCTAATATTTTAGCAACAACAGTTAATACAACCATTCAGAATAATCTCAATTCTCCAAATACCCGTATTGCATTTACCATTGAGGGTAATTTGTATCAGTATGATTATTGGTACATTGATAATGTAATGGTTGAAACAGTACTGAGCCTGGCGAATGTCACAACCGCGGTCCCTACTGCAGTTACGACAACAACAGCTACTTCCGGTGGAAATATTACAACCGCAGGGGGGTCAATTATTACTGCCAGAGGGGTTTGTTGGAGTACATCCCCGGATCCTCTTGTAAGTGGAAACCATACCACCGATGGCTCTGGAACAGGATCCTTTGTTAGTGCAATTACAGGATTAAGCCCCAATTCATTATATTATGTGAGAGCATATGCAACCAATTCTTCCGGAACGGCATATGGCTTCAATCACTCATTTACCACTTGTCCGGCTATGAACCCGGTGTCAGTTAGCATTGCCTCTCTCACTAATCCTATTTGTGCGGGAAGCATTGCATCTTTTTCAGCAAATCCCGTCAATGGCGGGACAACTCCTGCCTATCAATGGAAATTAAATGGTTTAAATACAGGAACCAACAGTCCGAATTATTCATATACTCCTGCGAATGGTGATGTGCTGAGTTGTGAAATGACTTCAAATATGAGTTGTATCACTGGTAATCCTGCCCTTTCCAACTCCTTATCAATATTAACAAATCCGATCCTTACAGTCGGAGTATCGGTTACAGCATCTGCAAATCCTGTTGTTGCAGGGACACCGGTTGTTTTTAATGCCAGTATAACCAATGGCGGAACCAATCCAATTTATCAATGGAAAGTTAATGGGGTAGTTGCCGGGGATAATCTGAGTGAATTCAGTTATATTCCTGAGAATAATGATGTTATTACTTGCGAGGTTCTTTCAAATGCAATATGTACATCTAATCCCAATGCAATTTCAAATGCTATAATTCTTTCAGTAATTCCACTTCAACTTTTGGTTTCACCTTCAAGTCAAAATGTATTAAGTGATGCTGGCATAGTTGATTTTTCAGTATCTTCGAACACAACTTGGAATATTAGTTGCGATCAATCCTGGTGTTCATACACACTTACAGGGACAGGAAATGGAATCATTCAGGTCAGTTACGAAGAGAATACTTCTCCAGTTTCCCGAATGGCAACTATAACTGCAATAGCTTCCGGTTTAAGTCCGGTATCAGTAACATTATGGCAGGAAGGCTCTTCCAGCAAAACACTAACACTAACCTGTTTTCTCGAAGGACTCTTTAATGGATCTTTTATGAATAAAGCACAAGGAATTTCCGGAGCTCAATTTCCCGGAACAACTGTTGATCAGGTAATTGTAGAATTGCATGACCCTGTCTCTCCATATATTTTAGTAGTTGACCCATTCACTGTTGCACTCAATGAAAATGGAACTGCAATTGTTCAGATTCCTTCAACCCTGTTATCAAATTATTACATTGTTATAAAACACAGGAACAGTATCGAAACCTGGTCAGCAAACCCTGTTTCTTTTGCAACTAACTCTACCCAATATGATTTCTCTAATAATGCAAGCAATGCATATGGGGGAAATGTGAAAGGGCTGGGAGGGAAGTATGTTATTTATGGAGGGGATATTAACCAGGATGGAGTTGTTAATCTTACCGATATTTCGATATGTGATTCCGATGCAAACTCATATGTCACCGGTTATCAGAATTCCGATGCGAATGGAGATGGAATCATTGATGCTGAAGACCTTATTCTTTTGGACAATAACGCATTCCAATCGGTCATTGCTGAGAAACCCTGATTTAAAATACTGCAATAAAAAATAATAAATTAAATACCAATCAATCGATCATTAACCAAAACCCAAACTCATGAAAAAGTTGTACTTACTATTAACTCTGCTTGGAATGCTGGTATTCGCATTTCGAGCTGATGCCCAGGAAAGCCAGGGAGTGATAAATGACGGACCTCAACATCCAACCCTGATCATGACCGGAACCTATTTGGGAGAGGTTCCATCCATTGCTTCACAGATTGCTAATGGAACCTTTATTCCTGCAGAAAATGTTATCAAGGAATTCAACCCTAAGAAATGGGGCGCAAACACAGCAGTCCCAGGCAAGGGATTACCTATCGGGAACGACCCTTTAATGGCTCAGCAATCACGGGCACCAATGCAGCAAGGCCGGGCACCAATCCTTACTTTTGAGGCAGCCAGTGCTACTGCAACGCCTACTGATCCAACTGGAGCTGTTGGACCTAATCATTTCGTCAATGCCTGGAATACCTCTTTCAGAATTTGGGATAAAGCAGGAAATCCTTTAACAGCTGTTGCTTCCCTTGGAACAGTGTTACCTGGAACCATGGGTGATCCCATTGTGATCTATGACCAATTCGCTGATCGTTGGCTAATAACTGAATTCTATTCTAATGGTTTTTATGTTGCCATTTCTCAAGGGCCAGATCCAGTAAATGATGGATGGTATAATTATTCCTTTGCCACAAACACTTTCCCTGACTATCCTAAATTTTCCCTCTGGTCAGATGGATATTATATCACTGCTAATAAAGACCAGACTTCTGCAAGTACAAGCCAGGTGGTTTTTGCTCTTGAAAGGAATAAAATGCTTACTGGTGATCCAACCGCACAAATGATTGGATTTCCACTCACAGGTATTGTTACCAGCGGTTTCTATAGCCCACTTGGATTCAATGTAACAGGAAACACCATGCCTCCTGCCGGAAATGCTCCAATTGTCTATATGCAGGACGATTCATGGTCAGGCGTTTCATCTGACCACCTCAAACTTTGGTCGGTAAATGTAAACTGGACTACTCCAGCCAGTTCTACTATATCCAGTCCCCAGGTGATCAATACTGCAGCTTTTGATGGATTATTCGATGGCGGCTCTTTCTCAAACCTGCCTCAACCTTCAGGAAGTGATATTGATGCACTTCAGGCAACAATTATGTACATGGCTCAATATCGCCGATTCCCCACATACAATTGTGCAGTATTCAATTTTGTAGTTGACCTGAATGGTGCAGATAACCTTGCAGGTATCCGCTGGTATGAACTAAGACAAACCACTGATGGCGCTCCCTGGTCCATTTACCAGGAGGGTACCTATACACAACCTAATGGCCATAGCGCTTTTAGCGGAAATATGTGTATGGATATGAATGGGAATATTGCCCTCGCCTATACCACTGTTAGCACAACTCAGTTCCCTTCATTACGATATACAGGCCGTTATGCTAGTGATCCGCTGGGAACTATGACACTGGCAGAAGAGGTTATTGTGAATGGAACTCAAAGTGACCCTGCAACCAGGTATGGGGATTATTCACAGATGACCATTGACCCTTCCGATGATGTGACTTTCTGGTCAATCGGTGAGTATTTTAATAGTGGCCGTAAAAATCATGTGGGTGTTTTCAATATTGCACCTCCTGCTCTTACAGCCAGGTTTTCCGGAACTCCTACTAATATTTGTTCAGGGGGTACTGTGAATTTTACTGACAACTCACTTGGTGGCCCTATATCCTGGAGCTGGAATTTCGGCGACCCGGCCAGCGGTGCAAATAATACTTCCTCTTTGCAGAATCCTTCTCATACTTATGCAACTGCAGGTAGTTATACCGTTACTCTTACCGTTACTGATGCTGAAACTGCAACCAGTACTGAGATAAAAACCAATTATATTGTTGTTAAGGATGTAATAGCAGCTTTTACGGGTACTCCAGCCACGGTTGTAGTTGGTAACTCAGTTACTTTTACTGATAATTCTTCTTGTAGTCCAACTGCCTGGGACTGGTCATTCCCCGGTGGAACACCATCAAGCTATTCAGGTCAAACTCCACCTGCAATTCAATACAGTACCATTGGCGTTTATGATGTTACTCTGACTGTTACAAAAGGCAGTAGTACGGATACTAAGACCATGACAGGCTATATTAATGTAATGGCTCCTGAGTTCAATATGGCAAATGGTTCAATTACTACCTGTACCGGGAATTTCTATGATTCAGGTGGGGTTGCTGGTAGTTATGCTAATAGCCTGAATCTGACAGAAACATTTTATCCTTCAACACCTGGTGCTATGGTTAGAATGACATTTAGCTCCTTTAGCACTGAGTCGGGTTATGATTACCTGAGGATTTATAACGGCACCTCAACTTCTGACGCCTTAATCGGTACCTATCATGGTACTACCGGGCCTGGAACAGTTACTGCCAGCAATGCTTCTGGCGCATTGACGTTTAACTTTACTTCAGATGGAAGCGTACCAGGAACTGGCTGGTCAGCTAGTATAAGCTGTTTTAGCAACCTGGATCCGCCAATTGCTGCATTTACTGCATCTAGCACCAGCCCTGCGATGAATACAACAGTTACTTTAACTGATCAATCCACCAGTACACCTACCTCCTGGGCCTGGAGTATCACCCCTGCATCTTTCACTTTTGCCGGCGGTACTACAGCCAATTCTCAGAACCCGCAGATCCAGTTCTCTGCTACAGGTTTATATAGCGTTACATTAACAGTCACCAACGCTAATGGAACCGACTCAGAAATAAAAACCAACTATATTAACGTTCTTCCATTTGCCTATTGTACTCCTATCTATACTACAGGTACAGGTTATGGTGATTATATTTCTTTAGTTCAGTTGGGATCAATAAATAATGCAACGGGAGCATCAGCTACTCCTTTTTATACCTATTACAATAGTTTATCAACCGATCTCAACTTGAATGAAGCTTATACGATTACTTTGAGTCCTGGTACCTATTCAAGTGGTAATTACATAGCTGTATGGATTGATTATAATAAGAACGGAACTTTTGAGACCACTGAAAAACTTGGAGTGATTTCAATTGCTCCAACTCCTGCCACCGGCACAATTGCTTTTACAGTTCCTGCAGATGCAACTCCCGGTACCACCCGAATGAGAGTAAGGGAAGTTTGGAATACAAATGCATTCGATGCTTGTACCAGCAATGGATATGGTGAGGTTGAAGACTATAATGTAAATATTGTATCACCCGACCGCAATTTAAACCTTACTGTATTTATTGAAGGCCTCTATAATGGAACCAGCATGAATCAGGCACAGAGTGGAACCGGTAATCAATTCCCGGGTACCATTGCCGACCAGATCATTGTAGAATTGCATAGTACAACAGCACCTTATGACCTGGTAGCCGGTCCATTCACTGTAAATATCAATACTGACGGAACTGCTTCTGCAACATTACCGACTTCTTTAAATAGCAGTTATTATGTTGTTATAAAGCATAGGAACAGCATTGAAACATGGAGCAGTGCAGGAGTATCTTTTGGAGGAGCAGGTGCTGTTTCATATAACTTCACTTCAGCTGCTTCGCAAGCCTTTAACAATAACATGAAACAAGTTGGAAGTGTGTGGGTTATTTATGGAGGTGATGCTTCACAGGATGGTTTGGTTGATGGTAGCGATATGGCTCTGATCGATAATGCTAGCACATTGGTACTTTCGGGATATAATCCAGAAGATGTTAATGGAGATGGTATTGTTGATGGATCTGATATGGCTAACATTGATAATAATTCCACTTTAGTAATTCAGGTACAAAAACCTTAACTTTATATGTTTTTCAGGAATTTCCCGGGACTCTCCCGGGAAATTCCTCATTTATTTTCTTTTAATTCCTGCTATTATGAAAAAAATATGCCTTGCGCTATTTGTAGTTTTCTGTTGCTGTGGCAGTGCCGTATTTGCTCAAACACCAGCAGCAATACCTGATTCATCAAATTATCCTTATTGGATAAAAATGATGCAGGATCCGGATGCCAACTTCTTCTCAACAGTAAGTGCTTTTGAGGCATATTGGAAAAACCGGCCTATTACAAAAGGTTGTGGCTGGAAACCTTTTAAACGATGGGAGTACATCATGCAAGGCAGGATTTCTCCTGATGGTAAAAAACCGGATGCAGCAAAATCCGTTCGTGCTTTCCAGTCGTATTCAGGGAATAACCGGTCTGTTTCCGGTACATGGGTTTCTATGGGACCCTCTACAATCCCCTCTCCCGGTCCTGCAGGTTATGAAGGATTAGGCCGGCTCAATGTAGTTGCTTTCCATCCGACAAATGCAAACAAGATCTATGTTGGTGCTCCCTCTGGAGGGTTCTGGATGTCAGATAATAATGGGTTAAACTGGACAACCACCACAGATCAACTCCCTTCAATTGGAGTTTCTTCTATTATTGTTGATTATAGTAATGTGAATAAAATCTTGATCGGAACCGGTGACCGTGATCACGGGGATGCTCCTGGAATTGGAGTTTATAAGAGTCTGGATGGTGGCCTTACATGGTCCTCATCAAATAATGGAATGGGCGATGTGAATGTCAACAAGATTATTCAACACCCTACCTCCTCAATGGTATTTCTTGCCGCTACTAATTACGGGATTTACAAATCAGTGGATGGCGGAAGCAATTGGGCCCAAACATACTCCGGAAATTATTCTGATTTATGTTTCAAACCGGGTGATGCTTCAATAGTGTATGCCGAATCCGGGGCCAATTTCTATAGATCAACGAATACCGGACAAGGTTTTACCCAAATTACCTCTGGTTTACCTTCCGGTCAAAGGGGATCCATTGCGGTATCTGCTGCTAATCCAGCGGTTGTCTATTTTCTGCAATCCAACAATGATAGCGGATTTCAAGGCCTTTTCAAATCCACAGATTCCGGATTGAATTTTAACACCCAATCAACCTACCCTAATATCCTCGATTGGTCATGTGATGGCTCCGGAACCGGTGGTCAGGGATGGTATGATTTATCTATTGCAGCAGATCCTACGAATGCAAATACGCTCTATGTTGGTGGAGTGGATGTATGGAAATCGACAGATGGTGGTGTGAACTGGGTGATCAATTCACACTGGTATGGCGGATGCAGCGTGCCGGCAGTTCATGCTGATTGCCATTACCTTGGATTTTCCCCTGTTACTGGTCGACTCTATGCCGGAAATGATGGGGGTATTTATTACTCAGATAATGGTGGAGTTAACTGGACAGATTGCACTGTTACTATGGCTATCGGTCAGATATATAAGATTGGCCAAAGCCAGACAAATGCATCAAAAACCATCAACGGGTTTCAGGATAACGGAACCTATACCCTACAATCTGCAGGATGGGTAGCAACAGGTGGAGGTGATGGAATGGAATGTGCAGTTGATTATAGCAATGAGGCTTATATGTATCATACCATTTACTTTGGAGATATCTTCAGAACCTATAATAATGGAAGTGAGCAACAAATCGCCGGAAATGGTGCTTATGGGATTGATGAAAGTGGTGGGTGGGTTACACCATTCATTTTAAGCGAAAATAACCCTAAAAAAATGTTTGTTGGTTATAAGAATGTCTGGAGATGTGATGATGCTACAATTGGAACACCTGTCTGGACAAAGATTTCCAGTGGAGAGGTGGAGGATTGCTCTGTCCTGGAACAGTCACCTGCAAATGTGGACATTCTCTACGTTGTGCATTGGGGAACTTTGAAAAGGTCAGACAATGCAAATGCTTCAACTCCATCCTGGGTAAGTTGTACACTGCCCGGTGGAAATACACCCACAGATATTGAGGCTCATCCCACGGATCCCAATATTGTGTATGCTACTGCCGGATACAATGTCTATAAGTCCATCAATAAAGGCGTAAGTTGGAGCCTGGTCCCGGGTACCTTACCTGGAATTCCTATCAATACGCTTGTGTATGATAAAAACTCTTCCGAAGGTTTATATATCGGAACTCAAACAGGAGTTCTTTTTAAAAATTCGAGCTTACCAGATTGGATATTGTTTACTTCCGGACTTCCTATGGTAGATGTCAGAGAGTTGGAAATCTTCTATGATGCTTCCAACCCAACCAATAACAGGCTTATGGCTGCCACTTTCGGTCGGGGACTTTGGAAAAGTGACCTGATTGAAACGGGCCCTGAGAATCCGGGGAACTTCCAGGCTAATACTCAGAGCAACGTCCAAATTAATCTCTCCTGGACAAAGAATTCGAATAATAATAATGTAATGCTGGTGTGGTCACCAACTTCCACTTTTGGTGTACCTGTTCCGGGAACTGTCTATTCTCAGGGAAATACAATTCCCGGAGGAGGAGTTGTATTGGCCAGGGGAAGTGCAACCACCTATAATCATACCTCATTAAGCCAGGGGACTACATACTATTATAAAGCATGGTCCTATGATGCTTCAAATATGTATTCTTATGGGATAACTTCAAGTGCAAGTACATTTGCTCCCCCAGATGCCGCATTTATTGCATCAAATCTATCCCCTGCACTCTCTGAAGTTATTACATTAACTGATCTTACTACTTTTGCTCCAACATCATGGACATGGTCAATTTCCCCTTCAAGCTATGTCTTCATGAATGGGACTTCCAGCACCTCTCAGAATCCTCAGGTGCAGTTTACCGAAGTCGGAGAATACACCATCTCCTTAACTGTTTCAAATAGTTGGGGTTCTGATTTAGAATCAAAAACAGATTATCTGCATGTGATACCATTCTCATATTGTATTCCAACCTATTCTTATGGATCAGGTTCCGGCGATTATATTTCATTGGTGCAGCTCGAAGATATCAATAATGCGACTTCCGCTTTGCCAAGCCCATATTATCAGTATTACAGTGAATTGTCAACAGATCTTGCTGCCGGCAGTGAATATACGATTACACTCAGCCCCGGTACTTATGGCAGCGGAAATAATATTGCGGTCTGGATCGATTACAATAGAAATGGATCATTTGAAGAAACAGAGAAACTGGGGACGGTGGGTATTCCGCCTATGCCTGCAACCGGAACTATCAGCTTTATAGTTCCTGAAACCACTTATTCGGGGTTAACCCGGATGAGAGTCAGGGAAGTATGGGTAGAAAACGAATTTGATGCATGTTCAAACTATGGTTATGGAGAAACTGAAGACTATAATATAAACATTGTTTCAACAGATCGTAGCCTCTCTGTTACACTTTTCCTGGAAGGATTGTATAATGGCATATCCATGAATAAATCCAGGAATGCATCCGGAGAACAATTTCCCGGCGATATAGCTGATCAGATAACTGTGGAACTACATTCCGGTGTTTTTCCTTATGAAATCGTTGGAAGTCCATCTGTTGTTAATCTGAATACGAATGGAGTGGCAAGCTTTTCTTTACCAACTTTCCTGAATGGTGATTATTACATTGTTGTTAAGCACCGCAACAGCCTGGAAACCTGGAGTTCTAATCCAATATCATTCGCCGGTGTATTACCTGTTATTTATAATTTCAGTTCACTGGCATCCCAGGCATATGGAAATAATATGAAGAATATAGGTGGCAACTGGGTCGTTTTCGGTGGAGATATAAACCAGGATGGAATATTAGATGGGAGCGATATGGCAGTTATAGATAATGGAAGCACTTTACTCCTCATGGGATATAATCCGGAGGATGCGAATGGAGATGGAATTGTGGATGGTTCTGATATGGCTATGGTAGATAATAACTCCACAGCTGTGGTAACTGTCAATAAGCCTTAGATTTCCTTTAAGCAAAGCTTTCCAATTAAAACGTTTTCCTTATCTTAGTCAGAAATTACAGATTAAAATCAATTATATAAATAACCAAAACCCAAACCAAAAACCAACATTTATGAGAAGAGTTACTCTTTTACTAGGAATGCTGATTTCATTGACCTTGGCTTTACCTTTGTATGCCCAGAATACCTCCAAAGTAGGAGGAAATGCTGATGTCATTGATTACAGGATCGATAATATGGGATATTGGATGAAACTGGCCGAAAAAGGTCTGGTTCCATACAATCCATTTATATCCATACCTGCAGCTAATTTCAAAGGTTCTGGTATCCAAACCAGGGACTTTATCACAGATTCTCCCGATGTTCCAGTTACAACTGTGACTAGTACCCAAAGTGAGAATTCAGTATTTATTGATCCGGATGATAATACTTTCCTGATCAATTCCAATAACTCCACTGATTGGAGTGGAGGTTCAGCCAGTTCCGTTCTTGGTGCCGACTACCTTAAAACCAATGATGCCGGAGCAACTTATACAGGCTCTATTAATGGAGCCGGAGGTTCTAATTCAGGTGACCCCACCACAGCCATCAATAGGGCTGGTCGTCAGTTTGTGAACTTTATTGATGATCCGGGTGGACAAGGTGTTGCTTACACTGACAATGGTTCAACCTGGTCTACCGCAACTATAGGCCCAAACCCAGGATCGTTGGCTGATAAAAACCATATGTGGATTGATAATTCACTGTCCAGTCCTTATATTGGTAATCTTTATTGTGTATGGACTGATTTCGGCGGAAGCTATAATTATGAAGTTGTTTTTTCACGTTCAACTGATAATGGTGCTACCTGGTCAACAAGAGTTCCAATTTCCGGTACAATCTCCACTTTCGATCATGGGGTGAATGTTCAAACAGGTCCTAATGGTGAAGTATATGCTTGCTGGGCTACCTATCCAAGCAGCGGCCTGACCGAAAATGGAATTGGATTCGCAAAATCATTAGATGGTGGCCTCACTTTTTCAACACCGGTAAAGGCACTTTCTACCGTAAGAGGTATCAGAGAAGACGGAGTCAGTAAAAACATGAGAGTAAACTCCTTTCCAGTGATGGCTGTTGATGTGAGCGGTGGGCCTAATAATGGCAATCTCTATATTGTTTGGTCAAATATTGGAGTTCCGGGAACTAATACCGGTACCAATATCAGTGTCTATATGATTCGCTCTGCTGATGGTGGTAATACCTGGTCAACTCCGGTAAGGGTAAACCAGGGTACTTATACAGAAGGTAAAGAATCTTATTGCCCATGGATCAGCTGCGATTCAGAAACAGGTAACTTATCCGTTGTTTTTTATGATGACCGGAATACAGCCAGTACTGATTGCGAAGCCTGGACAGCTATCTCATTAGATGCAGGTAATACATGGCAGGATTTCAGAGTAAGTGATGTGTCCTTTACCCCGGTTCCTATTCCTGGTCTGGCCAGCAGTTATATGGGGGATTATCTGGGGATCACTTCCAAAGGTGGAAGGGTATATCCTTGCTGGACTGATAACCGCGGAGGCATTTACCGCACTTATGTTTCACCTTTCGTAATTGGACTTAATGCTTCATTCAATGCCACAGCATCAAATGTGTGTACAGGATCTTCTGTAACATTTACAAGCAATTCATCAGGTCCTCCAACCGGATGGCAATGGACATTTGAAGGAGGTTCACCTTCAAGCTATACTGGAGAAACACCTCCTCCGATCGTTTACAATACAGCCGGAACCTATGATGTAACCCTTGTTGTATCTGATGGAAGTGAAACCGATACTGAGGTGCGTACTGATTTTATTACTGTTGCAGGCGTATTTGCCGGCTTTACTGCTTCAACAACATCTGTGGTTGTTACAAATAGTGTAACATTTACTGATAATTCACAATGTACACCAACTGCATGGAACTGGTCTTTCCCCGGTGGATCGCCCTCTTCATTCTCAGGTCAAAACCCTCCCGCTATCGTATACAACACATTGGGAACCTATGATGTAATCCTTACTGTTACCAAAGGAAGCAATACTGATGTTGAGACAAAAGTGGGTTATATCAATGTTATTCCACCTGAGTTTCCTATGGCGAATGGATCAGTTACAACTTGTACTGGAAATTTCTATGATGCCGGTGGTGCAAGCAGTGATTATAGCAATGGCCAGAACCTCACTGAAACCTTTTATCCCTCTACACCAGGAGGAATGGTCAGGATGACATTTAATTCTTTTTCTACTGAATCAGGATACGATTATTTAAGAATTTATAATGGTACAAATACATCTGCAACATTATTAGGAACATACAATGGCACAACTGGCCCCGGTACTGTGACTGCTTCAAATGCAGCAGGAGCTCTTACCTTCAATTTTACTTCTGATGTTAGTGTCGTCAGTTCAGGATGGTCAGCCGCTATCAGCTGTTTCATGAATACAGATCCTCCAGTGGCTGCTTTCACAGCTTCCACAGTATCTACCACTCCCGGAACAACTGTCACTTTAACTGATCAGTCAGTTAATGCTCCTACCACATGGAGCTGGAGTATAAGCCCTGCTAGTTTCACATATACTGGCGGAACTACTGCAAATTCTCAAAATCCACAAGTTCAGTTCACTGCTATAGGTACCTATAGCGTTACACTTACTGTAACTAATGCCAATGGTTCTGATTCAGAAATTAAAACCAATTACATAAGTGTTACTGCTGCTACCTACTGTATTCCAACGTTCACATCGGGAACCGGTTATGGTGATTATATCACACTGGTTCAATTAGGAACCATCAATAATGCTACCGGAGCTTCTGCATCGCCGTATTACACCTATTACAGCAGCTTGTCAACTGATTTGCTACCCAACACTGCCTATACGATAACACTGAGTCCCGGAACTTACGGTAGTGGCAATTATATAGCCGTTTGGATTGATTTTAATCAGAATGCTACTTTTGAAGAGACCGAAAAACTCGGTACAGTACTCATAGGTGCAACACCTGCAACCGGAACCATCAGTTTCACAGTACCAGGCGGAGCTACTCCAGGAGTTACAAGAATGCGCGTTAGAGAAGTCTATGCCAACAGTAATTTCGATGCATGTACCGCTTATACCTACGGCGAAACTGAGGATTATAATGTTAATATCCTTAGTCTTGATAAAAATCTGAACCTTGCTTTATTCCTCGAAGGACTTTTCAATGGTGCCAGTATGAACAAGGCCCAGAATGGTTCTGGAAACCAATTCCCGGGTAACGTCGCAGATCAGATTACCATAGAATTGCGTAATTCCATTGCCCCTTATACTCTTGCAGGCGGACCTTACACAATGAACGTTAATACTGATGGTACAGCTGCTATTACCATTCCTGCTGCTCTGGGATCAACCTATTTTATTGTAGTTAAACATAGGAACAGTCTGGAAACCTGGAATGCAACACCGATATCTTTTGGTGGGACTAGTATTAGTTATAATTTCAATAGCTCTGCAGGTCAGGCTTATGGTAATAATCTTAAACTTGTATCAGGACAGTATGTGATTTACTCTGGTGACGTCAATCAGGATGGTTTGATTGACTCTGATGACCTGATTCCAACAGATAACCATGCAAAGGATTTCCTTACCGGTTATTTATCTACCGATTTAAATGGCGATGGTTTTGTAAATGAAACAGATTTGCAGCTCATTGATTCAAATGGCGCTCTCTTCGTGGCAAAAATCACCCCATAATCCAACTAATTCCAAAATGATGAGGCTGTTTCAAAAGGAGACAGCCTCTTTTTTTTGTTTTTTAGTCTTTATGCAGAAACCAGACTAAAAACTTCGGTTCCAGGATCAACCTTCAGATTCAAGCTTTCAATCCCCACCTTGAAGGTTGATTTTTTAAGTCTAATCTCTTGTTGGGTCAGTTCCCCGCCCCATGGGGGGAATATAAATAATTTCCTTCATACCTCGCTGCTCTGTGGCGCGGTCATTCATTTTTTAAAAAACATCCTGTAACCCCAGCCTTTAGGCTGGGGTTTAACTAAGTCGTCCTTACGAGGCCTTTAGGCCTGACCTATGGGATTGCGATAAAATAAATATCTAATATTTCGACAAAATGCATACAACTGAATATGTAAGTTTCTTCCCTTTGTTAAATCATGAAGAGTGTAAATAATCCTTTGTGTTGCTTCGTGCCTTCGTGGCTTAGTGTCTGGAAAATCTGATACTTAGACTTAAACTCACTAGGGATCAAAAGGTAGGAACAGCACAGCTGTGATTTTTGATAAGCTAATATGCTGATAATTAAAGTCATTTTAAATTATGAAACCCATTTCTCGATTATTGTTAGTTATTTTTTTGAGTGCTTTGATTTTTGCCTGTGATCGTCCTGATTGCACAAATGTCAACCCTGTTTTTGATCAATACTTACCCGGTGAGAAGCTTTACAATGATGAGCTGGCTTCTCAACTCACCAGAATAGACCAGGATAAATTAAGCTATTGGTTCAAAGAGTATCGGGTTGTAAATCAACAGGAAGAGTTATGTTTTTATGTTCAGGGTGACGGTTTATGCGCCGAAATAGTTATGAAAGTAACAGATTGGACTCAGTTGGAAGATCTAAGGAAAGCAAAAGGCAAAACTTACAGTGGAGCTGAGTTTGTAAAACTCCGGTATGAAGTTTTAAGAGATACATTAACAACAGAGTTTATCTTTAAACGATTTGCTAGGATTATTGATTGATTCAGCGTAATACTGCTGCCCCCGGAAGGGGAGCCTTTGGCTGGGAGATGAGGAGATGGGGAGATTTGGGGATAAAGAGATGAGGAGATGAGGAGATGAGGAGAAGAGGAGATGAGGAGATGAGGAGATTAAGAGATGGGGAGGGAAGATGAGGAGATGGAGAGAGGAGAGAGGAGATGGGGAGATGGGAGATTGGGGATAGAGATGAGAAGATGAGGAGAAGAGGAGATGAGAAGATGAGAAGATGTGGGGATGAGGAGATGATAGATACGAATTTTTTGGCTTAGAGTGTCTAGATTGGCAAAAAAGGTGTCCCCCTTTTTCTAAAAGGGGGTGTCCGCCTTAGCGGACGGGGGATTTTGGCCCAGCCTCACAAAATAAAATTCTTAAGAAATGATTTGACTCAAACACACTTTATTGAACAAACACGAAGTCTTGGAATGAGTTAGTTCCAGATTGGCAATAAAGTATGTCCCCCTTTTTCTAAAAGGGGGTGTCCGCCTTAGCGGACGGGGGATTTTGGCCCCACAGCACAAAATAAAATTCTTAAGAAATGATTTGACTCAAACACACTTTATTGAACAAACACGAAGTCTTGGAATGAGTTAGTTCCAGGTTGGTAAAAAAGGTGTCCCCCTTTTTTCTAAGGGGGTGTCCGCCTTAGCGGACGGGGATTTGGCCACAGCACCAAATAAAATTCTTAAGAAATGATTTCACTCAAACACACTTTATTGAACATACACGAAGGCTTGGAATGAGTTAGTTCCAGATTGGCAATAAAGGTGTCCCCCTTTTTTCTAAAAGGGGGTGTCCGCCTTAGCGGGGGGGACGGGGATTTTGGCCCCACAGCACAAAATAAAATTCTTAAGAAATGATTTGACTCAAACACACTTTATTGAACATATCGAAGGCTTGGAATGAGTTAGTTCCAGATTGGCAATAAAGTATGTCCCCCTTTTTCTAAAAGGGGGTGTCCGCCTGGGACGGGGATTTTGGCCCACAGCACAAATAAAATTCTTAAGAAATGGGTTGACTCAAACACACTTTATTGAACAAACACGAAGTCTTGGAATGAGTTGGTTCCAGATTCGCAATAAAGTATGCCCCCCTTTCAAAAGAGGGACATTCTCAAACACTCCCACAAATTCTCAAATTAGTATCCGACATTCGAAGCCAAAGGCTCCCCTTCGGGGCATCTAACATCCGCAATCCGACATCCGACAGCTGCAATCTGCAATCCGCAATCCGACATTCAACATCTACACTAGAGTTCCGACATCCGACATCCGACATCCAACATTCGACATCCGACATCCGACATTAGACATTCGACATAAAAAAACGCTGTGCCGGACGAATCCAACACAGCGTTTTTTTTGATAGAAAGAATGTACTATTCTTCTTTCTTGGCAAAGTTGTAACGGCTGATAGCGTAAGCCAGACCGAAAGCAACCAGGATGCCTGCACCGCCACCGATTGGAGCAGAAGGGCCGCCGGTTGGAGGTCCACCACCTGGATCGCCACCTTCACCTGGATCGGGCTGAGCCATTAGGCTGGAAAGTCCGACAAATGCCATTAAAAGAACGGTTAGATATAATTTTTTCATCTTTTTCATAGACTTGGGTTTTTTAGGTTAATTATTAGCCCCGTGGCAAGAGCCACGGGACTGTAATTTTATTAGCGAATGAATACCTTTTGGTTTACTGAACCATTAGCGGTAACTACCTTCACCATGTAATTTGCGGTTGGAGCCTTAACCGGAATAATGGTCTTGGCATCGCTGCTCATTGAGGTGTGGATAAGTTCGCGACCGGTTACATCGTAAATCCAAACTTCGCCTGCAAGCTGTGTGTTGTTATTGATAACAACTGACTTGTCAAGACTGTATACAGAGATACCAGTGGTGTTGAGGTCACCCATACCATTGGCATTCTTGAAATGCAGTTTGAAGCGGTTTTCGCTATCACCATTAACATAGCTGAAGCTATAGTTGGCATTCTGACGGAGATCCTGAACCTTGTTCAGTTTAAGGTCTTCGAGAAGAACTGGAGTGAATCCGTCAAAGCTTTCGATACCTGAAGCGGTGAATGTGTATTCGCCATCAGCATTTGCTTTGAATCCAAGGTCTACTACTTCATTTCCTTCAAGTGGGAATGAGTTCAACCACAGACGGTCACCATTAACAACGCTGAATAATGAAGCATCGCTGTCAAGTTTCTTACCATCAAAGTTGTCGAAGTTTGCTGTAGCAGCGTTTTCGAAATGGATAACGGTTTCATCATTGAGTGAATTACCGGCAACGTTAACTCTCAGTACATTAGCAAGGCTTCCTTTGAAGAAAGGAGCTGTGCTGTGAACGCGGGTTGCTGCTGGCATATCAATAGATGCACTTGCACCTGTTGCAGTTACAAAGAAACCATTTTCAGCAGGAATAATACCTGTGAATCCGAATGTTCCGATACCTGTTGATGAGCTGTAATACCTGTAACCAGCTGTTGGAGCTCCAAGAATATTGAAACCATCCCATACGGCAACAGAAGCACTAACATTATTCAGAACAACACCGTCCCAATCAATAGCACTGGTATATGGGTTACCTAAGAGGTTCCATCCACCATTAGCTGTTGATAATGCACCGGCAAATACAGGAGGAGTATTGAGAGCTCCTACGAAGTTTGCAGTTACAGTTGGGGTTGTGGTACTAACGTTGTAACCCTTACCTACTACGAAAGGATCTGTGAGGTATCTGAATACCCATGTGCCTGAAAGAGCAACATATTCACGAGCCCATACTGTGAGTGAATTTGAGAATACACCACCGATAGTAGCACCTGAAACAGGAGTTGAAACGAAATGAGCCTTAGTGTTGGTAATATTACGTTTTACCAATACTGAACTGGCTGTGAGGAATTCTGAACCGATGAAAGAACCACCATCATTGATAGTGAAGCTAGCACAAGCTGCAGGAGCTGTCAGGGTAGGATAGGTTGTTAAACCACCTGGGATAAGAACTGTTGTTGTGGCTGCAGGAACTACTGCACCAACTTCAGTTGTCCAGTTTCCACCTTCGAACCAATCTTCGTTAACAGAACCATTCCATGTTGCAGCAACAGGAACAAGAACAACGATTTCTTCAACAAAGATATCTAAAGTAACTGAACCACTGATACCACAATCATTCTGTCCGAATACGCTGAGAGTTCCACTGGTAGCACCAACTGCGAAATCAATAGTTACAGATGCTGATCCATTACCATTGATAACATAACCAGTACCGGAATAAGACCAATAAGCAGCAGTAGCGTTAGGAATAACAACGGAGTAAGCTACGCCGCTGGTTCCTTCTGTAACTGTAGCAAGGCCGGAAATAGCACCTGCTGGTCCTGGAAGAGGATTCTCGGTGATAACTGCACTACCGATCATATTGGTAGTATAGGTACCATTTGAACCAGTTGCAGTATAAGTACCTGCAAGCTGACTTCCGAATGAAACAGCTGCACCGGTTCCGGCAACAGTTGCTCCACCAGGAGTAAGGGTATAAGTAACACCTACTTCTGAACCGCTAAGTCCAACAGGTAAGCCACCGGTACCTTCGCAGTATGCACCACCACCTGTTACGTTGAAAGCAGCAGGAGGAAGAATAACAGCTGTAACAGTAATTGTAACAGTGTTTGACATTGCAGTAGCTGCAGTAACACAACCCAAAGAGCTGGTCATTACAACATATACATCATCACCATCAACTGGAACAAAGGAGAATGAACCTGAATTGATTCCGGCTGTGCCTCCATTTACATACCACTGGTATGAAGGAGTTCCACCATTTACTGGAGTTGCAGTGAAGTTAACGGTTGTACCGGCAACTACAGTTGTGAAATCAGCAACAATAGAAACAGCAGGAGTTACACTTGGAGTAATGGTAAGGTGAAGGATATTGGTAACACAACCAACAACAACGGTATAATCACCACTTGTAGTGTAGGTTACATTATTGATTCCCCATGTGTATGAATCACAAGCGCTTTCAGTAACTTCAACTGTGGTGCTTGGAGTAATGGTGAGGTGAAGGATATTTGTAACAGAACAAACACCAACAGTATAATCACCACTTGTAGTGTAGGTTACATTATTGATTCCCCATGTGTATGAATCACAAGCGCTAGCAGTAACTTCAACTGTGGTGCTTGGAGTAATGGTGAGGTGAAGGATATTGGTAACACAACCAACAACAACGGTATAATCACCACTTGTAGTGTAGGTTACATTATTGATTCCCCATGTGTATGAATCACAAGCGCTTTCAGTAACTTCAACTGTGGTGCTTGGAGTAATGGTGAGGTGAAGGATATTGGTTACACAACCAACAACAACGGTATAATCACCACTTGTAGTGTAAGTTAAACCGCTGATTCCCCATGTGTATGAATCACAAGCACTTTCAGTAACTTCAACTGTGGTGCTTGGAGTAATGGTGAGGTGAAGGATATTGGTAACACACAACCAACAACAACGGTATAATCACCACTTGTAGTGTAAGTTAAACCGCTGATTCCCCATGTGTATGTATCACAAGCGCTTTCAGTAACTTCAACTGTGGTGCTTAAAGTTTCTGTAATTACAGCACTTCCGGTCATGGCAGTTGTGCCACCGGCATTGGTTCCGGAAACAGTATAGGTTCCAGCTAACTGATTACCAAAAGTAATAGCATCACCGGTACCGGCTACAGTTGCTCCACCAGGAGTAAGAGTATAAGTAACACCTAATTCAGAACCTACAAGGCCTACTGGTAAACCAGTACCACCGGAACAGTATGATCCGCCACCGGTTACAGCAAATGCAAGAGGAGCTGGAGTAACAACACCAACGGTCATAGTAACAACGTTTGATGTTGAAGTGGAAGTTTCAGGAGTAACGCATGTTTCTGAAGTGATCATCTCACAATAAACCTGGTCTCCATCAACTGGTGTATATACAAAGAATGGATCTAATCCATCAGCTGCATAAGCGCCATTTACATACCATAAGAAGTAAGGGTCAGTACCACCTGAAGTAGGAGTTGCAGTGAATGTAACTGATGTTCCTGGAGGAACTGTTGTGCCTGGAGTAGCAGCTAAAGCTACTGATGCAACAGCGGGAGCAATAGAAGTCAATGTAACTGTATTGGCCATATTTACAAGGCCGGCACAAGAAGGACTCTTTACTTCAACTAAAGCACCTGTAACCAATGCTCCAAAACTTTCCGGATTACCTGAACCAAAAACAACGCCTGCTGCACCAGCAACCGGAGTTCCATCAACATACAGATAATAGGTATAACCAGCCTGGGTAGCATCCAATGAAATGGTTGCACCTGCGCCTGGGAGTAAACAGATTTCGGTATTGTCAGCTGAAACAGCCTGAGCGGAAGGAGCTGGGAATGAACCAGTAAATACAGGATTCACTGTTCCAACTAAAGTGTGTGAAGCCTGAACTGTGATATCAGTATTTACACCTGGGGAAGCTCCTACATAAGCAAACATCTTGGTAGGATAACCTGTAGCAAGTGTAAAATTCCAGGTATGGGCTGGATTAGTACCTACCTCGAAAGGTAAGGAACAAGCAACACGGATCCTGGCAAGCCTGTTTCCAGTAGTATTGGAAATCACGGTAGCACCTGCCCATCCCGGAGGAGCCACTGGAGTAACCTGGATACAGTTTTTAGTTGCATCATAACCAAATTTATCTGGTCCTGGACGCTGAGCTGCATTCAGTGTTGAACTGCTTCCTGGAACAGGAGATACATTAATTACACCACCAGCTGGAATGATTGCAGGATTTACAAGAATACCTAACTGGAATTGTGCTAACCTTAGTACAGTTGTAGCTGTTCGAGTAAGAACAACATCAAACTCATAGACATTACACGATACCTGTGTAGCATTGGTAATTTTACAAGTGTAGGTCGGGTTTGAGCAAAGGATCCCATGCTCAATAGTAGCAGAATAGCCCCGAAAATCCACACAAAGAAGTGTTGTTGTTTTTTCATGATTGTTTGGGTTTTTGTTTATAAAATGTTGATTGGTCTTACTTTTTTTTCTTTTCCAATAGTTTTTTCTTTTGTCATGAATGGGTTTTAAGGTTAGTATTTGGGTTTATTGATTGCTATTTATAAAGGTTTTTTTGCAGTTACCACGGCTGTTGAATTATTGTCAATTACGGCCATATCAGAACCATCTACGAGTCCGTCCCCGTTGATGTCTTCTGTATTATAACCTGAAAGAACTGAGGTACTTGCATTGTCAATTGCTGCCATATCGGAACCGTCTACAATCCCATCCTGAGATTGATCGCCACCGAAGAAAACAAAAACCGTGCCCATCTGCTGCATATTGTTGCCGTATGCTTGTCCTGCAGCCGTACTGAAATCATAGTTTACAGTTCCTGATCCAAATGAAACAGGTGCTGCACTCCAGGTTTCAATACTGTTGCGATGCTTTACTACAACATAGTAAGTGCCAGAAAGTTCGCCCGGAATGGAGAAAGCACATTTTCCGTTGGAATAAAGCAGTACATTATCAGCAGTATATATTGCAGTATGAGGGGCTGTTACATCAGCCAATTCTACACTCACTAAATCAGCTACAGGGCCTGCAAAATGATCCCCGGATTCATCCTGGGCTTTGTGGTTACCTGTACCTGAAACATATAAACCTTCCAGAAATAGGACAAGGTTTCCCGTTTTGGAATGAGAAATGGCATTTGTTATGGCAGTATTAACAAAAGGAGTACCTTCTGTGGTAAATGCAGAAACAACAGTATGGTAAGGCATCAGGTTCATACTCCAGTTGTAGTTCAGTGGATCGGCCCCAAATGCGACCGAATTGGTCAATCGGACCGAACAAACCTTAGTACCTGCAGTATTACTGATGACTGTACCGGCTGTAACACCTGTACCATAATCCCTGGGCGGTTTTCTGGGTGCAATTTTTACACAAAGAAAAGCAGGGTCAAAGGCGATGTTGATAGGGACCTGGCTTGCATTTAATTCTGATCCGCTAAGCAGGGTAGGAGTGATCGTACCCCCGTTCACAAATCCGGAATTGAGCAGGATGCCCGTGTTAAAACAAGCTAGCTCTAAAGGAGTAACACCTGTTTGAGTGAGGTAGATGTCAAATTCAAATACCTGGGCGCTCACAAAACTTCCATTCCTGATTTCACAGCTGTAAGTAGGAGTGTCTGCATAGAGGTTCTGAGTACCCAAGAACACTGATAGTAATATAACTATCAGGGCCATTAAATGCGCTGGTCTTTTCATGATGTTTGGGTTTTTGTTTTGCAAACCTAAGAATTTCCCGAAATTGGATTCGGGAAATTCTTAAGTTAACAATTATTTATTACGGTCTACTAACTTGAATTACAGCAGTTGAGTTGTTGTCAACCATTGCCATATCGGAACCGTCAACAATACCGTCACCATTGCAATCTTCAGGGTTATATCCTTGAAGAACAGCGGTACTGGCATTGTCAATCAGAGCCATATCACTACCATCGACGATAGCATCCTGGTTTGCATTGCCACCATAAATAATAGCGACACCACCCAGAACTTTCATATTGCTGCCGTAAGCCTGACTAGAGGCTGAGGAGAAATCGTAAGCTATCGGACCGGTACCAGCAAATGAAACTGCTGCAGCACTCCAGGTTTCTATACTGTTACGATGTTTAACTACGATGTAGTAGTTACCTGAAACAGCACCAGGAACGTCAGGAATAGCAACAGTACCATCAACCATAAGATTCAGATCAGTAAATGTGTAAGCTGCTGCACTTAAATCAGTATCAGCCCACAATTCAATGGTAACCTTATCAGCAATTCCGGCACCGTATTCAGCACCTGAGAGTCCCTGAGCCTGGTTCATAGTAGAAGCACCTGCATATAATCCTTCAAGGAAGAGATTAACATTGAGGGTCTTGGTGTTTGCATAAGGAATAGCAAAACCGGTAACTTCAACTCCACCCTGGAATTGTCCGATTACCAGTGTAGCACCTGTGGTTTTATTCACCCACCTTAATTCTCCGGTTGAGCCATAAGCAGCCATATAAAGTTCGCCGGTTTCACGGTCGAATTCCATATCCTGAGCATAGTTGGCATCAAATCCTGTAGCACCTATTTCTGTAAATGCACCGGTTGTAAGGTTAATAGTACCAAGAACATCTATTCCAAGATCTAATGCATAAGCATCACCATTATTATCAATTGCTAAATTGATAATGAGCCTGCTTGCAATCGTTCCAACATAAGTTGTAGCTGCTGTGGTGGTATTAATAGTGTATAACAGTGAGTTCACACCATCATAACCAATACCATACATAGTATTATTAACTGTGTTGTAGGCGAGTCCGTTGATATTAACACCCATATTGCCAATCACTGTCCTGGCACCTGTAACTATATCAAAAGTTACGAGATTAAAAGGAGCAACTGTTGCATAGATAGTGGCATACCATATGTCATTAGCCCAGGTTCCTGAAGAAGCAAAGGCTGTAACAGGATATTCATTCACAATCTCTGTCAATGTTCCTGGATCATTCAAATTGAATTTAACAGGTCCATTATCAGTTGAGGTAAAGGTTGTCCATCCATAAACCTGTTTGTCAAGCGCCAGAACCTTAATAACCTTAGAAACTGAGTTATTGGCAGGATTTAGGTCAGTAGCCAGGGTGGTGGTTGCTGTAGCAGTAAAATCACCTAAAGCATTGGTCCATGGATCGAAAGTAACCTGAATTGAGGAACCTGGTGCAAGCGCTGTAACAGTCTTGGTTGAAGTATAGGCATCAACAGCTAGAGTTACATCGAATGATTCAGTGCTTGTTCCTTCATTCTTTACAGTGGCCATAGGGGTAACAGTACCCAGTGGCACTATATCATTGAAGTCAACACTAACAGCTGCAACATCATGAGCCAATGGAGAGAATACCTGTACATTATCGAGGAACAGGTTGTTACCATAAGCGCTGATAGCTGTGAATTTAACCATATTGGTTCCAGCAGGCAGTGTTAGAGTTTGTGAACCCCATTGAGCAGCAGTAGGAGCGAAGGATGCAGTGGTTGTGCCGGCTGTATTAAGGATACCGGTTGAACCGCCTGGCATAGCCAATAGCAAGTTCCAGCTTGCACCATTATCAATGGAATAATAAACATCCATCTCATCTGGTTCACCTGAATAGGTTGCATATGCATAGTCAAACTTCAGGGTAGGAGTGGCGAGTGCGCTGATATCGAAAGGCAGAGTAATCAGATCATAGGTACCTGAGGTCTGGCTATAGAAATTGGCATAAGCTGATGCTGTTCCTGAACCAAATCCACTGGCAGCAGTACTGCGTGTCCAAGTATATGAACCTGATACTGCTACGTTTGACCAACAAGTTGGTGCAAAAGTAGTTCCTTCGAATCCTTCGATGAAAGGAGCAAGAGTAGCTGAACACAAAGTAGTAAAGCTAACAGGGCCTACCCAGCTGCTGAATAAACCACCACCACAATCCTGACGTACATAAACATCAAAGGAAGTAGCACCGGCAAGTCCACCAAGGGTATAAGGATTAGCAGTAACACCTGGAACAACGGTTCCTGATCCTGCTGCATGTCCAACTGCGCCATAATCAATCTGAACAGTGGTTGCACCTGCCCATCCAATACTTGCTGAACTGGCTGTAACACCGGTAACGGCAAGAGAAGTTGGATTTGAACACAAAGGAGGCTCCTGAACGATCACATTGTCAATCATCAGGTCATTGTCACCATTGCTAACAGTTGATTCACCATAGAATCCGAATTTCACGATTCCTGAATATCCGGCCAATGATAGAATAACATGTTCTCCATTAGGATTGATGTCATTGTAAACATAAGATGAACCTGCATTGTCCCATAACCTGAGTGTATTCGCTGAGGTCCAGGTAATACCGCCATCAGTTGAAATAACTACGGCAAACTTATCATCGGAACCAAGAAGGTCATTTATGGTTGATGTAGCATACTCATTCAGTGTCAGGTCAAATTCAAGCCTGAGGGTAGAAGAGCCAGCACCTAAATCAATCTCAGGTGTCATTAACCATGATAATGTAGTGGTTGACCAGATATTTAACCTGGCGGCTTTGTTTACTGGTGAGGTAACATTACGCCAGTCATCCTGGATCCAGTTACCACCAACTGCGAGAGTACTTGGTGCAGCTAATGCTCCAGTGTATTTGCTCCAGCAATTTGGGGCAAATGTTCCGGTAAAAGTCTGGGTAATAGTAGGAACAGTTGAAACTCCGCATACAGTTACGAATGAAACCGGGCCAGCCCATGTGCTGGTTGAACCACCGCAATCGGATTGTACATAGAAGCTATAACCGGTACCGGCTGTGAGTCCTTCTAAAGTATAAGGTTTAGCAGTAACACCTGAAATGGTAGTACCTGTACCGATAGCAAATCCGGTTGGGCCCCATTCAATATTCCAGGTAGTGGCTGTTCCAACTTCTGTCCAGTTAAGATCAGCACTGGTTTTCTGAAGGTTTGTAGCAGTCAGGGTTGTAGGAACAGGGCATGCAACAGTTGTTGTGAAGGTCTTAGGACCTACCCAGTCACTCTGGCTTGCTCCGCAATCAGCCTGCACATAATATGCATATGAAGTAGTAGCTGAAAGGCCGGTGAGTGTATAAGGATTAGTGACACCGTTAATAGTTGTGCCAGTTCCCTGAACGAAACCTAAAGTTCCCCATTCAATATTCCATGTAGTAGCAGTACCTGTTTCTGTCCAACCAAGATTGGCGAAGAAGTTGCCGGCAACCGCTGTAAGGGTCGAAGGAGCAGGACATAAAGGTGTATTTTCAATGGTAATATCATCAATAGCGATATCATCATAGAAAGGTAAACTTGATCCTTTATCTACAACAAAACGCAATTGGATAGGACCTGTAATGGTATAGGAGCTCAGGTTGATAACCTTTTCCTGCCAACCGGCTGCATTCTGGCCGTAAGCCCAGACGAATGCACCTAATTGCCATGCTGCACCATCCCAAAGATCAACAGTTAACTGCTGCTCGTCTGCTAGATTGACGCTACTGGTATTGTTGTTAAACAGGTAGAATCTTACGCGTGGGGTGGTTAGAGCAGAGATATCATACAGTGGAGAAAGCAGGGTTATGCCAGTTAAACTAACTGATCCTGAACCGTCAACACCTGCGAAGCTTCCGCCACCGCCTGGAGTATTGTCAGCCAGACCGGTTGCGCCATAACCAGGCCATGTAGTGGTAAACAACCAATTCTGCGGTCCGGAAATGGTCCAGCAGGAAGGTTGCAGGGTAGTTGTAAAATGTTCGGCGGCAGGAGCGGTAATAGCACCACAGAGAGTAGTAACTGTGACAGGACCTGTCCAGGTGCTGTATAAACCACCACCGCAATCCTGACGTACAAATACATCGTAGGAAGTGCTTGCGCTAAGTCCGCCTATGGTAGTAGGATTAGCTGTTACACTTGAAACCAATGTTCCGGTTCCGGCAGTATGTCCAACTGTGCCATAATCAATCTGAACGGTAGGAGCAACTCCAGTCCATCCCACACTGATGCTTGAGCTTGAAAGGGCAGAAGCTGTAGCAGTGAGAGGAGCGGGACATGAAGGCGTAACAATAACGGTAATCTCGTCAACAAATATATTTAATTGGTCACCAATACTGATGCAATGCCATCCTAAATAATAAGTTCCAGAAGTTGCAGGAGTAAATGATCCCCCACCAACAGTATAAGCAGCTTTATAGAAGCTAATGTCACTGAAGATAGCAGGGCTGGTCATACCGGCAGCAGTAGGTGCAGCTCCATATTTAACTTCAAGGCTTTCCAGGTAGGAAGCAGAACCACCTTTGTAATAGAACTTAACATCATAACTGGTTCCACCTGTAAGGGTCAGACCCTGAGTAATATACCAGTCGTCCTGGGTAACACCTGCAGCGCTGTAACTAATTTTCAAAGCGTTGAGTCCATTGTAAGGAGTCCCGGTTTGATTAGCCCATTTAACATTATCAGCATTCTGGTCAACAATTGTTCCACAACCAACTGCAGGAACAGTATAGCTGTCGAAGTTTTCGGTAAATGGAACAGTAGTAGTACTACAAAGAGTAGTGAAAGTCTTGGGTCCGGCCCATGGGCTTACCAAAGATCCAGGGCAATTACCCCTGACATAATAATCATAAGCTGTATTGGAAGTAAGGCCTCCTAAAGCATAAGGATTTGCAACACCCAAAACCTGAGTACCGGTTCCTAATGAAAATCCTACGGGACCGTACTCAATATCATAGTTGGTAGCGGATGCTGTCCATCCGAGGTCAGCACTTGAAACTGTGATATTTGTAGCCGTAAGAGCGGTAGGAGCAGGGCAGCTTGGGATATCTTCAATCACAAACTCATCAATTCCCTGGTTTGTAAATCCTGAACCATAGTTTGAATAGGAAACAAACCTGAATTTAGCGGTAGTGCCGGTATAGGCAGCAAGGCTAACCGTGTTTTGAGTCCAGGGTGAAGTAGATGCTGTTCCGAAAACTGAGTTAAGGGATGTATGAGCATACAGATCTGTCCAGGTGCTTCCACCGTTTGTGGAAACCTGCAGAGTTAAAGGAACGGGGGTGAGTGTGTACCCGGTAGCACCTAACCAATAATAATACTTTACTTGTTTTGCTGTAGCATCCAGGGTGAATGAAGGCGAAGTAAAGTAATATGGATTATAGGCTGTACCAGCGTTGTATATATCTATTCTTGCAAAATAGGTGCCAGCGCCGCTTTGAGCGGTAGCAGCTCCATGGGTTGCATCTGCTGTAGCAGTTCCCCAATGGATAGTTGCACCAGCAACAGCTTCTGAAAACGACCAGCATCCCAGGGTAGCAGCAAAGCTCTCAGTGAATGGGAATGCGCTGATATCAGCACAAGGAGTAGTTGCATTGGCAGTTGCGCCGGTAGCTGAATAATAGGCGAATGCATCTACTGACCATACTTTATAGAAGTAGGCTGTAGAAGCAGTCAGACCGGTATGGTTGAAAGCAGCCAAAGGTCCAACATATATAACTGTACCACCACCAGAGATCGGGTCATTCACATTAAGGGCTGTGCCATTAACAGGAGTTCCGAAAGTTGAGGTAGCAGCAGTAGCAATAACAACATCATTAGCCTGAGCATTCAGGGTATAAGCCA
The DNA here is from genome assembly GCA_016707785.1 of Bacteroidales bacterium. Taxonomy (NCBI): domain Bacteria; kingdom Pseudomonadati; phylum Bacteroidota; class Bacteroidia; order Bacteroidales; species Bacteroidales bacterium. The sequence goes on from JADJGZ010000014.1 coordinate 97,264, forward strand.
GGTTGATCTGAACAGCGCTAACGGCAGTTGCTGTTAAAGCTGTAGGAGCAGCTACTGAAGGAGTTGCAGTGGCTGTTGAACCTGCTGAATAAGTGCTTCCGTCATAGGAGAATGCCTTATAATAATAAGGAGTAGCTGGGGTAAGACCAGTATGGCTAACTGGTGATACAGCTCCGTATGACAATAAAGTGCCACCGGCAAAAGGATCCCCAACAGTAGGAGGAGCTCCCACCGGTGCAGTAAAAGTACCAGTAGCATTCCAAACAATCGCAACATTATTGCTCGAAGGATTCAGGGTGAATCCAAGATTGATCTGCTGTGAACTGATAACAGTGGCAGCAAATCCGCCTGGGTTAACAACGCCTGCAGCGATACCGGCAAATTCGTCAGCTCCAACGTCAGGAGTGGCTGTACGGGTGTTACCATCAAAGTCGTCAGTTATTGCAAAAGGTGTGGTGATGGCCAATGCGCCACTTTCACAATAGGTCGCAGTAGAAGTAGAAACATGCAGATCGTAGGGAGCAGCAGCGCCATTAATAAATGGTACATTTTCGCGGAACGAAATAGCATCCCTCGAAGGTCCAACCAAAGTTTTGTAAGCTGCTATATCATAAGGTGTAGTTCCGTCAAAATAAACAGCATGGGTAGCATCTTCTGTAGCGCCTGCATAGAATGCATTTGCATTGGAGTTAGCTGAATAGGAAGTCAAAACAGTTCCGCTTCTGCGGAAAGCGGCAGTTACACCGGTTCCCATTGGAGTAGATACATTAACAAGTATATTGTTCCGCATATCCAGTGCAGGAGTAGTGGAAGCATATAATGCAGCGCTTCCGAAGTTAGCCCCGGTACTGCTGGCATTCAGATATACTGTGTTGTAGTAAATGTTGGCATTTGTACCACCAGAAATATAAATACCAGCTAAACTGATAAGTCCGGTAGTTGCAGGAGTCCTTAGATCGCTGATATAGTTGTTGTAAAGATTATTGGTTGTACCGGCAACTATATAAACACCATAAACAACAGGATTAGTGCTTCCTGATGAAAGGTTGTAAACATTGTTTTTATAAACATTACTTGTTGCTCCACCGGCGAGATCTATACCATAAATTGCGCCAGCAGTTCCTGCTGCACAACTAAGTGCATAAATTGAATTGTTATAAATGGCAGGGCTTCCGGCTGAATTATACAAACCGTAAATTGTACCTGAGGCAGTTCCGGTAATATTCAGGTCATGGATGATGTTATCGCTGACAACGTCAGTTGATCCATAAGCTTTCCTGATACCATAAATAGTCCCACCACCAGCAACCGTGAGGTTGAAAATCTGGTTGCTTTGAACAGTTTTGTTCCCGGTAGCTGTATTGATATACAGACCACAAACGGTTGCAGTTCCTGTAGTGGAAAGGTTTTTTACAATGTTGTTGCTATAATTTTCCACAGCAGCCGAACCACCATCATATATTCCATAAATGGCAGCAGTGCTCGAAGCGGCAGTACATGACAGTCCATCAATAGTGTTGTTCTGGCATGTAATTGTAGCAGTGGATGCTTGAATACCATAAATAAGACCAATACCAGTCTTGGTTAAACTACCAATGCTGTTATTTGTAATATTCAAAGTAGTAGGAGAACCTAAAACCATCCCATAAAGCCCCCCTGTTCCGGGAGTAGAGATGCCAGAAACAGTATTGTAGGTAACATTCACAACAGCTGCTGAAGCTGTATTCTGTATAGAATAAAAAGCGCCTGAAGTGGCAGTAGAATAGCTACCTGTAACAGAGTTATTAGTGATTTCAACTGTATTAGAAGCAGCGGTTGAACCAATACCATTATCAATTCCGTAAAGAGAAGAGGTAGTTCCTCCACCGTTAAGGGTGATATAATTGTTTTTAATGGTTGCACTGGCACTGGTTCCGGCCTGAGCAAAAATACCACGAAGGGTTGAAGGGTGATTTACACCTGATCCATTATTATTATTAATGGTATTAAATGTGATATTTACACCCCATTGATTATTGGCCCGGATACCTGCAGCTGGATTTGTTGCAGCAGTAGCACCGCCAAAATTCAAAATAGAATTTCCTTTGGTAGATAATGTGCCACCAATATCATTCCCTGTATCACCTAAAGTGAAAGGAGTGGCAGCGGCATATCCACTAAGTACAATACCATAATTGCAGTTTTGCAATGTATTGGTGTAGAATTTGTTGTAGGAGTTAGTCCCGGCAGCTGTAGTTGGGGTAACTGCTGTTGTTTGAGTTGCAACTAATGCATTAGTTACATTAATGGCACGGGAGCCTTCAACTGAAGGACCTGAACCCGAAGCATTGTTCTGTATGCTTAATGTTACAACACAATTTTGTATTGTGTTATATTGACAACCATCAGTAACACTGGCCTTGAACATAGCGAAGCCATATTCCATCGTAGCAGGGTTAGTTGAGTTCGGATCATAAAGATCAATCCCATCAATTGTAACATAGTCAGAACCAATTAAGTTCCACATTCCGTCCTGAATGGCGGAAGAGGGAGTTGCGGTTCCAACATAAGCTGTAATTAGAGGGTTTGCACCCGAACCACTTTTCTGGAAAATAATCTGGTCAGCCAGAGTTCCAGTAGCAGTGATTGATAATGGTGCAGTTAATGTTTCTGTGTGTCCGGCTGCCACATTAAATGTGACACCACCTGAACCAACACCAGCAGCATTAAGTGCAGTAATAGCAGCTTCAATGGTTGCATAGTCTCCCGGTATCGATTTTGGACCGGAAAGCTGGGCAAAACTCAAGCTACTAATTACCAATGCAATTGTAAGCAGTAGTAATTTTTTCATAGTGAATGGGTTTTGGTTAATAAATATATGGTTTGGGTCAAAAAATGCAGTAGCAAAATAACAACTCCCTTCCACATCATACCCTGTAGGAGATGATAAGGCAAAGGAACTGTTCTTAATAATAATACAAGGTGTACTTAGTAGTAGTTAAAACCATCCGTTCAATGTGTACGAGTGTTGCAAGTGTGGGTTTTTTCTGACAGACAAGAGAGTAATAAAAGCAGGTCAGGAATTTCTCTAACCTTTAAAAGTTGAATCTACACAAAGATTCATTACACAAACTTAATGAAAATAGTTATCCAAACAATGGGGAAAGTTGTCCGAGTTCAGGAAGTCGGACAAGATTACTGTCCGACTTTTCGATTGTTAAATATACAATTTATTTTCAATCCAAATAAATTGTTAATAAGTTTTAAGAAGAAAATATTATATTGAAGTTATGAAAATCAGTCTATTTAAGGATTTGATGAGTTTTAAAACTTTATAAACAGATATTTCTTTCTTAATGGAATTACATTTTAGGGACAGTCTTATTAACATATATATTAGGTAGAACATTTTCAGCAAAAAGAGTGTCTGAAATTATGGCTGAATTAACGTATTTTGAGTTAGTCGCGATTATGCTTGTTTTCCAGGCTGTGCTCTTTGCGTCCCTATTTGCAGGTATCTATCATAAGACCAGGCATTATCCAAAAAAATTCATAGCATGGTATATGTTAGCCAATGCAGCATATTTTGTGTTAGCATGGCTGAATTATTTCGGATATTATAAAGTACTCCGCTTTATATATCCACTTGCTATGCCTTTGCTTATTAGCTTCCTGCCACTGTTTTATTATTATTTCAGGGCTTTAACTACGATTAAGTACCGTGTTGTAAAGAAGCAGTGGTTTCACCTTGCACTTCCTGTTGCTGTATTACTGTTTCAATTACCCTTTTACTTTTTTCCTGAACAGCAGGCTTGGGATTTTGTACTGCATAAACCGGTTTCCGGTGATTATTCTAATCTGGCTAAATACCTGACCTTAGTGAACCGTATTGGATTTTATGGTTTGTTTACTTTGCAATTCGTATTCTACCTGCTGAAATTCAGAACCAATCTTAAGCTGCATCGACTCAGGTTAGAACTCATGTTCTCCTATAAAGAGAATCTGGATCTGACATGGATGAGAAACCTTTTTATAGGAATATTACTTTTTTTTGTCAGTAATGATGTCACCTACTTCTTCCATTTTGCCAATCCTTGGTTTTCGATCATGATCTATTTTATAGGTATGCTTGTGATTAATTTTTATATAGGATACCATAGCCTGATCCAGAATGAGCTTGTAGAAAACGAAATTATTGCAAGAATGACGCATTATTGTGCCTTACACAGGGAAATGACACAGCCCCGGACAGATACCCAGGAGGCATTCATAGTCCAGGAACTACAGAAATACCAACGATCTGCATTAAAAGATGATACACGGGAAATGATCCTGCTCCAATTGGAGAAAATTATGCATGAAGAAGAATTATATACTGATTCCCAAATAAGTTTGGAAGAGCTCGCAATGAAGCTTAGCACAAACTCAAAGCACTTATCACAGGCAATTAATGAAAGCCATCAAAAGAATTTTTTCAACTATATTAATGACCTCAGAATCAGCAAAGCGAAAATGATGCTTCAGGGGGAGACACATACGAATCTTTCTATTGAAGGCATTGCCAAAGAAGTGGGTTTCCAGTCAAAATCATCCTTCTATACTGCTTTCAAAAAATCCACAGGAATTACGCCTACTGAGTTCAAGGCGCAATTGGCTATTGGTGCCGAGTGAGGCAAGATGTGGAGATGCTGGGGCATGAGGGGGAGTCTTGGATGAAGGATGGGGAGATGAGGGGATGGGGGGATGAGGAGATGAGGAGATGTGGGGATGTGAGGATGAGGGGATGTGGAGATGAGGAGATGAGGGGATGCCCCGAAGGGGAGCTTTTGGTTCTGAGTGCTGGGTGATTAATTTTGGATGTCGGATTGTCCCGAAGGGACGCCTTTGGCGCGGAATGCGGATTTGGGATGTCTATTGTCGGATGTCTAATGTGGGATGTCTAAAGTCGGATGTCTAATTTTGGATATCGGATTGTCCCGAAGGGACGCCTTTGTCGTGGAATGCGGATTTGGGATGTCCTAATGTTAAATATTAAACACTAAACTCTAAATCAATAAGTTAGAATTTACTTTTTCATTTAATATTTAGTGTTGATTATTTGATATTTTTTTGTCTGGAAGTTAGAATCCAATTAAATGATCTATGTTCTATTTGAGGAGCCAGGTGTTGGGTGTTGAGTCAAAGTGCCAAGGTGCCAAGGTGCCGATGTGCCGATGTGCCGGGTGTCCTGAAGGGGAACTTTTGGCTTATTATGTATTTTACAATTTGCAATTTTCATTTTGCATTAAACTTGCTCTCCTTTTCAAAATGGGTGTCGTCCACCTATATATGTGCCATATAGTGATATTAAAAAAAGCAGCCAGTTCTAAAATTAAATCCATTACAGGAATTAATCTTGTTTAAAGTTTACCCTCCCCCAGCCCCTCCCTATAAATAGGGCGGGGAGAAACTTGCATATATTAATGGAGTTGTTTTCATGAATTCATGGAATGCGAGTTCATGAATTGGGAAAAGCGTTCTGAAAGTAGGCAGTTCAAAAAAAACAATCCATCAGATCAATGAAATAGATCCAACGGATTGTTTTATTAAAAGTTGAGTGTGGAATAGAACCTGTGATTCAATTCCAATTAACTGAGACTATCTGCTGATGATAAACTGTCGGCTCCAACCGGTATGTTGGTTTTCGAGACGGAGTAGATACATTCCATTAGATAGTTTTTTGAGGTCGAGCGACTTTTTAAATCCTTCGGTTACATTAACATTATTCTCCTGGTAAACAGTAATGTTAGAGGAATTAATGATTTTCAATTTGTAAGTACCGGCAGGCAGGTTGTTGCTTTGGATGGAGAACCGGCCATTGTTTGGATTCGGGAACAATTCGATGGATTGAATTCCATTTGGTTCCTGCAGACCTGTGCAATCGAAGAATGTCACTTTTACATCTTTTGAAGAAACACAGTTGTTGGCATCTGTAACAGTGATAGTATAGTTGAACTGACCAAGACCTCTGCCAACTGTATCCACTTCAATTGTTGGAGAAGTGGCACCTCCGGGTGTCCAGAGGTATGATCCTGCATTAGGGATGGTAGCATCAAAAACTACAGGCCTGTTTCCACAACTCGATGTATCATGGGTAGCGATAAATGGCAGCGCATTTACCTTTACAAGCTGGCTGGTAGAAACCAGGCATTTTGTAATGGAATCAGTAAATGAATAAGAGATGCTAAATTCACCTGCACCAGCGATAGCGGGGTCAAACACATTTCCACTAACCCCTTGTCCCTGGAAAGTTCCACCGGCAGGGGTTCCATTAAGGGTAACTGCAGGGGCAGAAACGCAGACGGGAGCAATAGGATCAAGGCTGACAGCTGGTAAAGCTGCAATTGTAATGATATGGGAGGCAGAATTTACACAACTGTTGGCATCAGAATACGTATAGGTGAGGGTATGAACTCCGGCACCTGCAACAATGGGATCAAATGCAATTCCATTGGCAGCAACACCAGGACCTGCATAAAGTCCCCCGGCCGGTAAGCCTCCGGTAAGGTCAAATGCAGGGTCATTCCCACACACTGAATCAGACATTGAAAAGGTGACATCCGGAAGCGCATTGATGGTGAGGCTGACAGGAGTCGGAGCACTTTCACAACCGGTGATGCTTTGAGTAACATTATAGTTGTAAACACCGGGCAATGTTTTACCTGTAGCGTAAGAACTGCCACTTCCCACATAAAGCGTACCGTTGTACCATCTGAGATTTTCACCGGTAGCTGTGAGGTTGGGTACAGTTTCCCCTATACATATTACTTCGTTATTGGCAGTTGGATTAGCAGGAACAGTACTCACTGTTATATAAGCTGTCTTTGTAATGCTATTTGAACCGGCCTGATTGGTAACGGTAAGTGTTACATCATACTCCCCAGCAGTATTATAAACAATATTGGAAGGATTTTGGGCGGTTGAAGTGGATGGGTTTCCTCCAGGGAATGACCAGGCCCAACTTGTAGGAGGCCCTGCTGAGAAATCCTGGAAATTAATTCCTTGTCCTTCGCAAGCAGCGGTATCGTTTACTGAAAAACCAGCTGTCGGGGCAACCGGAGTCAAAGCCCTGACTGTAGCAGTGCGTTTGTGTATCGGAGTTCCATTGCTGCCGGTAGTAACAATATTAAGAGTATAATCTCCGATTGGTACGGATCCATTTCCGGTGATCTGCACAGGAACGAAACCAGGGTATGACCAGAGCTTATTTCCTTCAGGATAAGAAATTGTGAATAATCCCGGAGATCCTGACATGGTTGCAGAAACAAAAACAGTATCAGAATAGAGCTTAACAGATGGAACTTTCACATTGATGATCGCAACAGGAGAAAGCGTATCTATGGCAGGTTCTGCTTTTACAGCATAATCAGGGAAATAGGCAACATAACTGCCAAAATTGTTGTCCCTGAAGTCAGTCCATGAGGCCATAGCAGTTACAGGGTTAGAGGCAATGCCATTATAATCCCCGAGGTACATGGGAGTTCCACCTCCACCGCAGCTGTTGCAATTGATTTTGAATTTTTTATTTGAAATCTTTTGATTTGGAGCAAAGGTATTTCCGTCATCGGAATAGGTACCATAGATCATACAACTATCACTGGTAGGTACGTCCCGGGTATCCATCCAGGAAATATAAAGTCGTCCGTTGGTTTTCTCGCACCAGATGGTAGGAAACCAGTTATGGTTGGCTTGGGAATTAGCATCATCGTTTACCACTTTAGCTGCAGAGAAAGTTGCACCGCCATCATCAGAGAACCTGCAGAAGATATCAGGTTTATTACCATTTCCGGTAGGATTATTGGATGCATATACAAGGTAGAGACGACCGCGATGAGGGCCATAGCTATTGTCACAAGCCACAAAAGGGTAGGGGCGGGTACGCATATTTTGAACGGCATTTCTACCGCCTACCTGTGTGCCAACAGTATTGGCGTATTGTTGTGAAGATTTTAGAGTAAAGGTTTGCCCCCCGTCTGTTGATCTGTAAAATTTATAAACCGAAGCGAATGAACTTCCGGTATTAGCTACTGAGTAAACTGCTCCTCCCTGAATATCTCCGTTAGGTCCAACACAAACCATAGAGCCGGGAAGTGCGGAACCACTAAAGCTGGCAGGTGATTGCCAGGTGGCACCCAGGTCGGCACTTTTTGAAAAACTCTGGCCTGAAGAGCTGGAGTTTGTCATAATACCATAGATGAAATTTGAGTAAGGTCCACCGGTCTGGTCAGATGCAATCCAGTTCTTATCTGATCCTGCCATCGCTGTTACCGGGGTATTCCAGTTTTGACCATTATTGGCTGACATTGCAACTTTAACACCTTGAATGGTGGATGCTCCATACATATTCTGGTAGGCCAGGTTGCCAAGGCTATCATAGGATACAACCACATCACCCCACATACCAGTCCAGCTTGGATTTGAAGCTGTCCATGTGAAACCATCATTTGTATAGTAACCTTTTCCACCTGCTGAACCTGTGGAATTCCACACTGCATAATATTGCAATGGATTCATTGGATTATTGGCGATACTGCATTCAGCAAAGTCCACACCAAGTTTGAAGTTGTCATAATCATCAATGGTGATCACAGTAGCCTGGATCTGATCATTATGGTAAGGGGAATAACCAGGTGCCATGATCATAGGATCACGAAACTTGTTTTCATCTTTTATAGCAGGTTGTGCAAGGAGGTTTGACAGTGCACAGAAAAGGAGAAACAGCACCATCGGAAGGATGCGCAGAGTAGAGTTTTTCATTGAAAGTGTTTTTGTTTTTTTTCGGATATAAAGGTACGATTTTTTTTAGACTTTTCACTTTTATACTGATGCTAATCCATTTTGGTATCAACCAATCGGTGGATTACCTGAAATGCACGGTTAAATTGAATCTTTGTCCGCTCATTTCTGGCAGGTGTTTCGATGTAATATTTCATTATCTTTGTTTCAGATAGCTTTTTTCTAACCATTTTAACCAAAGACCTATGAAATTTTCCCATCTGCAGAAAGTACTAGTTTCTTTTGTATTATTTGGCCTGGTTGTGCTCTTTGCCGGTTGCCCATATTCCAGTTCTGTTCCTATCGATGAAGGGAGTCTGAAAGTTCCTGAGTACCTGGATGGTAAATGGGTGCGTACTTCGGATAAGGATTCTGAGAGCCCTACCTATTTTGAGATCAAAAAGGACGACAAGAACCATGCAACATTGATGAAATATGAGTTTTCATCCAGTGATTCCATCTATGAAAGTACTACCTACCATCTTACATTTTCTGATGTTGATGGTGACGTATTTATGAATGCCATTGAAGAAGGTGGATCCAGCTATTCTCTTTTCAAATACATGTATGATGAAAAGACGAATGAGATCACTACTTATGAAGTAACTGATTACATAAAGGAAACCTTCAACTCTTCCAGCGAATTGAAGAGTTTTATCAGTAAGAACAAGGATGTAAGTTATTTCTATACTACTACTATTGATAATTACACCAGAATGTAGTTTTATTTGATAATCCATTGATAATTAAAGCAATGGAATCAAATCCCTAAATAGCCGGATCAGCTTTTCTTCTGCTAGTCCGGCTGTTTTTATGATATCATCAATATCGGCAGGCAGGAGGTTATCAGGATCACATTCATCAGTGAGTACAGAAATGGCTGCACAAGGCATATTCATATGATTAGCTGTTATCACCTCAGGTACAGTTGACATACCAACGGCATCAGCTCCTATGGTTCTTAGAAACCTGTATTCAGCTCTTGTTTCAAGATTAGGACCGGAAACTGCAACATATACTCCCTGATGTAAAGGAATGTTTAGTTTTACAGCAAGATCACGTAATAGTTGATTAATTTTTTGGGAATAGGGCCGGCTCATATCGGGAAACCTGGGGCCAAGTTCATCAATATTGCTGCCAATCAGTGGATTACCAGGCAGAAGGTTAATATGGTCATCAAGGAGCATCAGATCACCCTTGCGATAGGCTGGATTCATGGCACCGGCGGCGTTGGAAAGTAATAGCCATTTAATTCCCATAAGTTTCATCACCCTGATTGGGAATGTCACCTCCTGAAATGAATAACCTTCATAGAAATGGAATCTACCCTGCATGGCCAGCACCTTTTTATTGCCGAGATTTCCATAAATGAGTTTCCCTTTATGAAATTCAACAGTTGCTAACGGAAAATGAGGGATATCACTATAGTCAAGCTGCTGGAGGATGTCGATTTCATTGATGAGTTTACCCAGTCCGGTACCCAGTACAATTCCTATCTCCGGGGCTATCATCCCTTTATGTTGAAGAAAATCAGCGGTCTCTTTTATCCTGTTAAACATAAGTTGAGTCAATGGGTTATTAATTATAGAGCTACTTTCGGAAATTTGCAGATGTAGCTAAGATACGGAATTAGATATTCTTAAAGATGGTTTAGATTTCTCGAGTAGAAGATTGTTTAGAATTCAGGAGTCAGAATTCAAGAATCCAAGAATCCAAGAATTCAGAATGTCTTCTCTGCAGAAAAGTCGGAAAGTTAATAATGTGCACAATATTTGGAAACTATTCCGGCCCGCCTGACTGATGCTTATCCACATGAAAATTCTCACTTTATTCAGTCGGGCAGGCTTCAGAATTCTTCGGGAAATAGTATTTTTAGACATTCTCATAATTTACTCAAATTCTTCCAATTGAATACTACTGATGCTCAAAGATTTAAGGAACAATTAGACAAGAGTGTCTCCTGGCCTTCTGTTTATATGTTTAAGATTATTTTCCTGGCCGATCACCGGAGATATGCTTTGGTTCGAAGTAAATTTCCTGATGAGGCCCGGTTTTTTGAAAAGCAATCCTCCAAGGGTAAATATATTAGTATTACAGTTAAGGAGGTGATGCTTAATGCGGATGAGGTTGTAAAACGATACCAGGAAATTTCGGAAATAGAAGGTGTACTTCTTTTGTAGTTGAAACAGAGTCCTAAGCAGGACTTCCAGACTTCGGACGATTAGTTCGGGTGTAATTTCTTCCTAATTGGAAACAGATTACTATGTATCCAAAAACCAACCTTATTCTTTAACCAACCTTAGTAGCAATGGTTATTTAAGGATTTAAACCTTATTCCCTTATTAGTGTCTTACTTCTCAATTCCAAATTCGTTGATCTTCAATCGTTAATCAAAATGCTCTTGAATATGGATTGTCGACTAACAGACCATCAGAAATCAGGACAATAGGGATTTCCTTGTATTGCCTATTGTGCCTTTCTATTGTGAACTATTGTGTCTATTGTGTTTAAGCTCATGTGCATTTTACAATTTTTTTGAACCACAATAGGCACATAGAACACAATAGGGATTTCCTTGTATTGCCTATTGTGCCTTTCTATTGTGAACTATTGTGTCTATTGTGTTTAAAACTCATGTGCATACTGCAATTTTTTTCCTGACTTCGGACGATTAGTGCGGGTGCAATTTCTTCCATATTGGAAACAGATTGCTATGTATCCAAAAACCAACCTTATTCTTTAACCAACCTTAGTAGCAATGGTTATTTAAGGAATTAAACCTTATTCCTTATTATTTTTTTCAGGGTTTTCTGATACTTATGAAGAAACTTATAATATTCTACTTCAAAAGTTTTTATTCGAAGATATTCATGTTGATATAGAATAAGGTAATAAGGTTAGGTAAATTAAGGGATTTCTTCTTGTTACTAAGGTTAAGAAAACAAGATAAGGTTTTATCGACTTTTCAAATAAAAAACATGTTGTAAAAATAGCCATTTGTGCGGCAAAACTTAAAAACATTAGTTTTATCTTATTAATAATCAGCAACTTTAAAAGTCGTTCAAGCTAAAATTCACAGACTGTCAGATTTGCCCACAAGATCGAAAATGGTTGACTGATTTGGGTTCCAATTGCCGGGCCAAGTGCCCCGAAGGGGAGCCTTTGGCTCTGGGTTAATCATTTTGGATTTCGGATTTTGGTCCGCCAGCTGGCGGATGGGTCTTGGATTTTAGATTTTGAATTTTGCAATTTGCAATTTACAATTTGCTTTTTTCATTTTTTCATTAGTCAGGAGAGCCCTAAGCAGGACTTGATTGATCATCAGAAAGCTTTCGAAATCCATATAAAACAAACATCCCGACTTTTGGCCGGGACGTTCGAAAGCATAAAAGTGAGGATTAATTTTTATGGTAAAATAGCATGAGCAGCAGCTGTGGAGTTATTGTCAACAATTGCCATATCAGATCCATCAACGATTCCGTCACCGGTTGCATCTTCCGGCACGTAACCGGTCACTGCAGCTGTACTCGAGTTATCAACAACTGCCATATCGGAGCCATCCACAATTCTGTCCTGTGTAATGTCGGCTCCATATATCGCCCAATAGCCACCTGCCATGAGTTTCATGTTGTTCCCGTAAGCTTTGGCAGCAGCATCAGTAAAATTGTAAGTGATTGCCCCCCCTGAAACTGTTAACGGAACGGCAGATGTAGTTTCAAGACTGTTCCGATGTTTCACAGTAACATAGTAAGATCCACTGAGGAAACCCGGAAAGGTTGCCGATAGGGCACCTGAAGTACTCAGGTTAACATTTGGGATGGAATAGGCAATAGTAGCATAGGATGCTGCATTGTGAAGTTCAATTGTGACCCTGTCAGCTGTAGTGCCTGGAAATTGGTCGCCACTGGCATTCTGAGCTTTCCGCATTACTCCTCCACTATTATATAAACCTTCAAGCAGGACAGTAAGAGTAGCATTATTATTGGGGAGTACCTGGTAGCCTGTAAATGTTCCAAAAGTTGAAACGGCATTTGCGGTTAAGAGGTCGGATGCAGTATTAGTGATACTAAAATAATCAACCAAACCAGGGTTTACTCTTACGCAATAAATGGAACTTTCGGTGCCAACCACATCAGCAGGAACATATTTGAAACTTGCATTGCAGTTAAAACCGGTTATTCCACTTTGAGTTACATCCCAGTAGCGGTTTAAGTAACTACCTCCGGGTGTTCCGGGATAAACAGCATTGGTTAGTTTTACCCCGGCGTAGCAATTGGCAGGGAAAGTGCCTGCGATAAAATTGAGAGTAACAGGCGAGTATTCAGCTGTTCCGGTATTATCGCCAACAGGAAAGACAAAGCTGCCTGGACCGGTATAAAGTTTTCGTAATTCTCCGGTACCGGTCGCAACTACCATTGCAGCTGATGAAGGAGCTCCACCAATTGCAGCTGTAGTCCCCAGGGTTAGATTATTGGCACCCAGGATAACCTGTCCAGAGGTTAAGGTAAGAGTTCCATTAATCCTGTTTTCTCCACCATTGGTCAGACCCGTTGGATTATTGAGTGTAAGGTTCTGGATTACATTGCTGCCATTAAGCGCCTGGTTTACAGTTCCTGAAAAATGCAAAGTTCCGGAGCCTACAGCATTGGCAGATGCATTTTCATTAACAAGATTTTTCTTCAAAACAACTGTACCGGCATTATCAAGGACGCCACCACTTTTAATTGTAAGGCTTTCCATCGATACGATTGTTGTTCCTGCAACTACTTTTAATGTAGTTCCGGATGTGATTACATTTTCAGCATGCAACTGGGTTATCATAATGGAAAAGAAGCACATTATTGCAGAAAAAGCAGGGAATGCTGAAAAACCAGATATTGTTTTCTTTTTGTAGAACTTTTTCATAAGGAGGGATATTAAGGTATGCTTCGTTTTATTCAGTGATTGAGTTGATGAAGCAATTCACATTACTAAATTAAGTTTTTTTGTCGCTTTTTGTTCAATGTTAACTTCAAAAAGATTGATTTATTTATTGGCAGGGGTTACAGAGCTTACATATTTCCCCATCACAGGAGGAGGCGAAAGGGCTTCACATGATCCAAGTGTTGCTTTAAACAGGTTACCAGCCCTTGCATGAAAGCCCGTTGATAATACAACATTGTTTCCTGCTTTATAAGTGACATCTGTACCTAAACCCCCAGTGATGACCCTGGATGATGTTACACTACTACTTGCTTCATAAAGCTGAAACCCGGTGTAATTTGGGTTACTGGGGTCATTTGCGGGAGTAAGAAGATAGGCAATCGGACAACTGGTATACAATCCAGATGACCAAAGCCCCCGGCCATAGGTTGCAGCTCTAATAACTCCTGATGCTTCATTGATTTCAAGGTCAGAAACCGGAACATTAGGCAGCCCATTCTGGAATGGAATCCAATCGCCTGTATTTACATCCCTGTAATAGACTCCAAGATCAGTTCCAATATAAAGAGCATCGTCAGGTGATCCATTATTATCCTGATAGGCAATACAGTTCATGACAATATTTGGCAATGTACCGGAAATATTAGTCCAGCTGGCTCCTCCATCAATAGATTTATACACTTTTTGTCCTGCATTATAATTTCCTACGGTTACAAATACATCCAGACTGTTATCAGGATTTACAGCAATAGATGTAATTGAATTGCTTGATAAACCCGTTGAGATAAGTGTCCAACTGGCAGCTGCATCATCAGACCGCCATATGGATGTTCCTGATGCAGAATATACTCTATTTGTATTACTTGTGCCAATAGCCATTGCACTTGTTCCTGAAACTCCCATATTCGTCCATGAACTGCCACCATTTATACTTTTGTAAACATCGTCATAACCACCATAAATGATACTGGCATTTGATGGGTTCATAATATAAGGCGTAACCCATGGTCCGGAAGCCGGTTTGATACCCGTCCAAGTAGCTCCCCCATCAGTTGACTTAACTAAAGTTCCATATTGCCGGGAATAATACATGATATTGGAATTGGAATGATCGATCATAGCATCCATGCCATCGGCTCCCTGAATGTGAGTCATAATAGTACTACCGGTCCATTTGTTTGAGCCATTATCCTGTGTGCCACCAATGAGTAAATTAGAATTGGTTTCAATGCCTGCAATCCGGTACCATTGTGTATTGGCAATGCCAGCGGTAAGATCAGTCCAGTTCAAACCAAAATCAGTGGATCTGAAAACGCCTCCATCACTGCAGCAATAGAGGTAATTATTCAGTGGATTGATAGCAAGGTCATGGATATCAGCATGGGTATATCCAATTGTATTTCCCCGGGTGTCCCACCAGGATGTTATAGTCCAGGAAGTCCCCCAATTGCCTGAAGACCATGTATTGATACCACCGACAATTACATCTGCATTGTTGGTCCTTGAAACGGCTACAGCAAGGTCGTAGGTGGTTTGTTCATCGGTATCATTTCCATTCGTGGCATATCCCAGGAGGTTTGGAGTTGTTGACCGAACGGAAAAACTGGTACCGCTATTGGTAGACAGGAAAAATCCTTTGAATGCACCGACAGCTGTAGATGGCCCACTGAAAAGGTAAACATAGTTTGGTGCATTGGGTGAAACAGCAATAGCAATTCGCCATGCTCCAACTGGCATACCTGTAGTAACCTGAGTCCAGGTATCACCTGTATTAACAGAACGATAAAAAGTAGAAGTGCCTGATACATAAACAACTGTAGGGTCACCTGGTTTAAACTCAATATCCCGGTAATCACCATCCAGGACCTCAGTCCAGGAAGTTCCACCGTTAGTAGTTTTGTAAATACCAAGGGTAGTAACTGCCATCAGGATACTACTATTTGTAGGATGCATAATGAGTTTATATCCCCTGACATCATTAGCTACTGTCCAGGAAAGGCTGGTACTTGACCAGGTAACGCCCCCGTCAATGGTTTTTAATACGCCAATGGATTTTGTGTCTCCGCCATCTCCATCTCCTGTAAGAATGTACCTGATATTGGTGTTATTGTAGTCAACAGCAATGCCAGATACTCCTATTCTCGGCATCCCATCTGTGAGGGGTGTCCAGGAGGTGCCACCATTAGTGGTTTCCCATAAGCCACCGGAAGGCATGCCGAGCCAAAAAGTATTGGCTAAAGAGGGGTGAAAGCATATTACGTTAACGCGGCCTACACCCGGATTCCATCCTGCCAGGTTGGTATAGCTGGTTGGGCCTAAGTTTGCCCAATAGCCGGCTGAGACAAGAGGACTATCATTGTTAGGATTGGCATATCGTTCCTGTTCCTGGAGATAAGCTTCAAGATTACGGGCTTCTGTATTTGTGATTTTACCATCAGGTGTTAAACGGGTTTGGTTGTAGTACTCCCAACGTTTCCATTGTTTGTAACCTGTCCCTTGCCCTTTGTCCCGGGCAGAGTAGTATTGCTCAACGGTATTCTGAATGGCTGAGAAATCATTTGTTACTGGTTTCAGCCACATTTCAGAAGGGGAAGATAATTGTCCGAAGACTATTCCCCCCATTATTACCGCAATTATTGTTAATAATAGGGTTATATATTTTTTCATAACTTGAAATATCTTGATTTTGTTTTTACACAATCATATCGATACCTTTTAGTGTTTGCTATTTCCCGGGTTGAGAGCTTTTAGGCTGATCATCTGGCCCTTTATAATCCCGATAACTAGTAACCTTTACTGTATAGGCAGGTTTTGGCTGATCGTCAGGAGCCTGGATCTTTCTGAAATCGAGATTCCCTTTTACCGTTTTACCTGCGGGTTGTTTGTCGCTATCAGCAGATTGTGAAGAAGGAGCAATCACTGCAGGCTTTTCATGAACTATCAGTAAAGATTTTGATTCCTTATCAGCATTTTCTTTCAGAATCTTTTCTTCGTTTTTTGTAGCCTTAGGTTTGGCATTGGTTTCACCATAGTCCTTTTCTAAAGGAAATTCTTTCGTGGTGAGTTTTGGGTCTACTGCCATTGTCGGGGGCTTTGAAGGATTGTCCATGCCGGAAGATTGCACTCTTGTTTTTTGTTCTGCACTAAGCTTAGGGTCTTCCGGTGCGCCACCAATGTATTGTTCCTGTTGCTGCTTTATTCCGGCAGCAGTTGGAGGATTTTGTTTATCCTGCGCATGAACGATTGAAAGTCCTAGAAGAAGCAGCAAGGATAAAGTGATTAATATTTTTGAATTCATCTGTAGGATCTTTAGTTGAGTGAATCTAACTTACTTTTTAAGCGAAGTCTGGATTTTTTCGTTTTCAACCTTGAGAACATTAATCTCTTTTTGAAGATCTGTTATGAGCTTATTTTGCTCAATCAGATGTAGCGTAAGTTCCTCAACTTTTTCCAGTAATTTACCCTGCATATCACCGATCACGATTCCGTTTTTTTCTACTTCTGCAGCAGGAGGGAGGCCAGGAAGGTGTTTATTCAGTTTTATGCTTTTTTCAAGTTCAGGTAATGACATTAATTTATAGTCATTTGAGAATACATAATCAGGCCAGCTGGCTAATGCCTGGACCAATACTTCTGTACAGGCTATTTTCCCGTTTACGGAAAGAGAGTAACCGGTTGCCTGGGTGGTAGTGCCGATTCTCAGGTCGTTGCTAACGTATACACTCCCGCTACTAAAATAACCGGCCCAATTGGTAGTTCCGCCTGAGGCTGTTCCATAAATTCCTATTCTTGTTCCGACTCCACTGCCATAGGCTTCACCAAAAACACCATATGCAAAGCTTGTATAAGTGGTCGAATTTGCCTGCCCTCTTACTCCCATCCAGCCACCTTCTCCGTAAACTCCAATACCATAACCCGGTGCCGGTTTCGAAATCCCTTCCAGGGCCCTGGTATCAATTGTTCTGGTGTGAAGGACCTGGGAGGATAATAGTGTCGACAATGAGTCTGCAGCACCTTCACCGCCCATAAATCCCTCAATCAATACCCTGCCTTTGTAACGGCCGGCATAATTGGTCCCAGCGCCTTTTGCCTGTCCGTAAAGGCCATAATTTGTGGATGAAAGATTGATCCCATCTGATATAAAAATACCGGCATAATTCTCGGAATTATCATCATTATTCCAGCCATACACTGCTGTTCCATTACCTCCTGCATTGGGTTTTATACCCAGTACACCGGCATTTACCACATCTAAAGGTGTACCTAGTAATGAGGGTTCCAGAACCCCAAGCATCCCGGTAGCATAAACGAATGAACTTTCGTCATTTCCCCTGATGGCTGCTTTCCCAGAAAAATAGTTTGTGACATTTAATCCATAGTTATCAGGATTGGTTAAGCCAATCCCAACTCTTCCGACATTATAATAAATATCAGCTCCACTAAGCTGCCAGTAATCATTTGAAGAAGATCCTATTCGTTGCCAGGTTGCTCCATCAAAATAGTAGTAACCAGAAGTTGCGTCAGTCTGAAAAATGAGCAATCCGGTAACAGGAGCTGCCGGTCGCTGAGCAAATGTCATGCGGGGAATAAGTACCCCTTTTCCGGTAGCAGTTACATCCAGCATTGCAGAAGAATGTGGCGCAGCACCTGTGGTATTGATAGCCATCTGGGCTTTAAGAGATGCACTAAATACGATAGTAAAAATGAAAAAAACCATCCACGTTAGAAATAATGAACAGTTCTCACCTGATTTAGGTAAAATTGTTTTCATAGAAGGGGATTTTAGGTTTCTAAACAGAAATTTGGTTAATGAAAGATACTACATTTTTTCCGGATGTCCAAACTTTTTTTATTAAAACATGTAGAGTTCTACATATGTAATATGTTGATAATGAATATAAAGTTGGTGTGGAATAGTCTATAACATCAGCCTGAGTAATTGATTTAGCTTGCATTTATATGAAAATAGATTAATTGTATATTAGTTATTTATTGGAATTATTAGAGACAATTTAAATTTCACATATTTATGTTTAATGATAACAAAAAACGAATTCTAGAATCCAAGCCAAAGGATTTCCTTCGGGAGAATTCATCCGCATGAGGAGGCCCGATTTTTTGAAAAGCAATCCTCCAAGGGTAAATATATTAGTATTACAGTTAAGGAGGTGATGCTTAATGGATGAGGTTGTAAAACGATACCAGGAAATTTCTGAAATAGAAGGTGTACTTCTTTTGTAGTTGAAACAGAGTCCTAAGCAGGACTTGATTGATCATCAGAAAGCTTACGAAATCCATATAAAACAAACATCCCGACTTTTGGCCGGGATGTGTATCGCTAAGGGGGTTAGCCGGACACAGAAAGCAAAAAAGCTACATAGATTTTGTGTTATGTGTTAGATTGTTCGGTAAAAACAATTACTTGGTATTGTGTAAATTTTTCTTTTTTTGGTAAAATACATGAGCAGCAGCTGTGGAGTTATTGTCAACAATTGCCATATCTGATCCATCAACGATTCCGTCACCGGTTGCATCTTCCGGCACGTAACCGGTCACTGCAGCTGTACTTGAGTTATCAACAACTGCCATATCGGAGCCATCCACAATTCTGTCCTGTGTAATGTCGGCTCCATATATCGCCCAATAGCCACCTGCCATGAGTTTCATGTTGTTCCCGTAAGCTTTGGCAGCAGCATCAGTAAAATTGTAAGTGATTGCCCCCCCTGAAACTGTTAACGGAACGGCAGATGTAGTTTCAAGACTGTTCCGATGTTTCACGGTAACATAATAGGATCCACTGAGGAAACCCGGAAAGGTTGCCGATAGGGCACCTGAAGTACTCAGGTTAACATTTGGGATGGAATAGGCAATAGTAGCATAGGATGCTGCATTGTGAAGTTCAATTGTAACCCTGTCAGCTGTAGTGCCTGGAAATTGGTCGCCACTGGCATTCTGAGCTTTCCGCATCACTCCGCCACTATTATATAATCCTTCAAGTAACAAAGTGAGTGAAGCATTATTATTGGGGAGCACCTGGTAGCCTGTAAAGGTTCCAAAAGTTGAAACGGCATTTGCGGTTAAGAGGTCGGATGCAGTATTAGTGATACTAAAATAATCAACCAAACCAGGGTTTACTCTTACGCAATAAATAGAACTTTCGGTGCCAACCACATCAGCAGGAACATATTTGAAACTTGCATTGCAGTTAAAACCGGTTATTCCACTTTGAGTTACATCCCAGTAGCGGTTTAAGTAACTACCACCGGGTGTTCCGGGATAAACAGCATTGGTTAGTTTTACCCCGGCGTAGCAATTGGCAGGGAAAGTGCCTGCGATAAAATTGAGAGTAACAGGCGAGTATTCAGCTGTTCCGGTATTATCGCCAACAGGAAAGACAAAGCTGCCTGGACCGGTATAAAGTTTTCGTAATTCTCCGGTACCGGTCGCAACTACCATTGCAGCTGATGAAGGAGCTCCGCCAATTGCAGCTGTTGTACCCAGGGTTAGATTATTGGCACCCAGGATAACCTGTCCAGAGGTTAAGGTAAGAGTTCCATTAATCCTGTTTTCTCCACCATTGGTCAGACCCGTTGGATTATTGAGTGTAAGGTTCTGGATTACATTGCTGCCATTAAGCGCCTGGTTTACGGATCCTGAAAAGAGAAGGGTTCCGGAACCTACTGCATTAGCAGAAGCATTTTCGTTAACAAGATTTTTCTTCAAAACAACTGTACCGGCATTATCAAGGACGCCACCACTTTTAATTGTGAGGCTTTCCATTGATACTATAATTGTTCCCGAAACTACTTTCATGGTGGTTCCAGAAGAGATGATGTTTTCAGCATACATCACCGGTGAGCTGAATATAAGGAATAGAAATGTGACGAAAAACGTGAGAACTAACAACCTTGGCTGTTTGTTGTATTGCGTAACAGTGGTTTTCATAACTGCAGGTATTAGTTGGGTTTTTGGTTTTCAGCTGAAGAAATAAATGTTATATATGAATAATGTACAAAAATAACATTTTTCCAGCAATTAAATTCATTCGTTAATTTATAAGCAAGAATTAATCCTGCTGTTGATTCTCCAGGGATGAAATGGAACCCATGTAGCGACCCATCATCGGCGGAGCAACAGCGTCGCATGGACCGAGTCTGGCGTTGAAAAGGTTGCCTTCCTGTGCATGAAAACCAGTTGTTAGGGTGATGCTGTTTCCTGCTTTATAGTTAACGTCAGTACCTAACCCACCTGTAATTACCCTGGAAGAGGTTATAGTGCTACTTGCTTCATAACTCTGCACACCGGTATAGTTTGGGTTGGAAGGGTCATTGCCTGTGGTTAGCCCATAACTGGTCGGACAGGCCGAATAAAGTCCTGATGACCAGAGTCCCCTGCCAAAAGTACCAGCCCGGATAAGTCCGACAGTTTCGTTGATTTCAAGATCAAAAACCGGTACATTCGGCAGACCATTCTGGAAGAGAATCCAGTCGCCAATAGTGTTATTCCTGTAATAGACTCCCAGGTCAGTTCCAATGTAGAGCGCATCATCAGGTGCTCCATCAGTGTCCTGATAGGCAATACAATTCATGATAATATTGGGCAGAGAACCGGAGATATTTGTCCAGGTTGCACCACCATCCGCGGATCGGTATACCTTTTGTCCGGCAACATAGTTTCCAACGGTAACAAATACATCCAGGCTATTATCCGGGTTAACGACAATCCCGGTAATGGAATTGCCCCCGAGACCTGCTGAAATGCTTGTCCAGGTACCGGCTGCATCATCTGAACGCCAGATTGAAGCTGAAGAAGCTGCATAGATCCTGCTGGTATTACTGGTTCCCATCGCCATAGCACTGCTTCCTGATATACCTGTATTGGTCCAGCTTGATCCTCCGTTCGTGCTCTTATAAACGTCAGTGTAACCCGCATAAATCGTATTTGCATTGGATGGGCTCATGATATAAGGTGTAACCCATGTTCCTGTGGAACCTGCAGGCTGTATTCCTGACCATGTAGCGCCAGCATCTGTTGATTTTATGAGGATGCCGTTTTGCCTGGAATAATACATGATATTGGAATTGCTATGATCAATCATTGCATCCATGCCATCCGCACCTTGAATATGGGTATAGGTGGTTGTGCCGGTCCATTTATTGGATCCATTGTCCTGAGTACCTCCAACAAGCAGGTTGGAGTTTGTTTCAATCCCTGCAATCCTGTACCATTGGGTAATAGCAATCCCTGGTGTTAGGTCGGTCCAGGTAGATCCAAAGTTGGTTGAACGGAAAACTCCGCCATCGCTCACACAATAAAGATAATTGTTAACAGGATTGATTTCAAGTCCATGAATATCGGCATGGGTATAACCAATGGTGTTACCCCTGGTATCCCACCATGATGTTATTGTCCAGTTTGCGCCACCGTCAGTTGAGGCCCAGGTGTTTATCCCGCCTACAATCACATCCAGTGCATCGGTAGTGGAAACGGCCATAGCCAGGTCGTAGGTGGTCTGGTGATCAGAATCGTTCCCTGTTGAAGAATAACCGAGGAGGTTAGGTGTTGTTGCCCGAACTGAAAAGCTGGCACCACTATTGGTAGAGCGGTATACTCCTTTGAAAGCTCCCACCGCTGTAGTAGGGCCTCCGAAAAGGTACACATAGGAGGAGTTAGCCGGAGTAACAGCGATTGAAATCCTGGAGCAACCACTGGGCATACCGGAAGTGATCTGTGTCCAGGTTCCGCCGGTATCTGTTGAACGATAGAAGGTTGATGTACCTGAAACATATACATAAGTGGGATCGCCTGGTTTAAATTCGATGTCACGGTACGAACCACTGAGCACCTCGGTCCATGTTGTGCCGCTGTTTGTGGTCTTAAAAACCCCGATATTGGTTACGGCAAAAAGGATTGAGCTGTTGGTCGGATGCATAATGAGTTTGTATCCTCTCACATTTTCTGAAACAGTCCAGCTAAGTCCTGAACTATACCAGGTCTGACCTCCGTTAATGGTCTTAAGGACACCGATAGAATAGGTATCACCACCATCACCATCACCGGTTAGGAGGTACATGATGTCAGTATTGCCGGGATTGATGGCAATACCGGAAACGCCAAGCCTTGGCATCCCATCGGTTAACGGGGTCCAGGAGGTACCCCCGGTGGTTGTTTTCCATAGTCCGCCTGAAGGTGTTCCAACATAGAAAATGCTGCCATTGGAAGGGTGGAACTCAATGCAGTTGACTCTTCCAACTCCGGGATTCCATCCGGCAAGATTGGTGTAATTGGTAGGACCCAGGGATTCCCAATAGCCAGAAGTGACCAGCGGACTGTCGTTATCGGAGTTGTTAAGGCTTTCCTGGATTTCATTGTAAGCATCCAGGCTCCTGGCTTCGATGTTGGTGATTTTACCATCAGGGGTCAGACGGGTTTGATTAAAATACTCCCATCGTTTCCATTGTTTATAACCGGTACCCTGGCCTTTGTCGCGGGTAGCGTAGTATTCTTCCACGGTGTTCTGAATAGTGGCAAAGTCCTTTGTCGGAGGATCCAGCCACATATCAGAAGGGGCAAAACCCTGTCCGTAAACAAGGCTGCCGACAATCACCGTAAAAAGCGTGATTATTTGTCGTATATATTGTCTCATAACTAAAAGTCTAAAGTTTAGTACTATCTGTTGAACAACAAGCCTGATGATTATTTCCCGGGCGAAGTGCCTTTGGGTTGATCATTCGGACCGCTGATCTCACGATAATTTACCACTTTACCTTTTTCGGGAGAGGCTGGCTGATCATTTGATCCGTTTACTTTCCTGAAATCGGTAACTGTCTTGGGCTTCTGCCCTTCTGGTTGTTCCTGCACTGCAGGACTTTGAGAAGTTTTGGCAGAGGAGCTGGCAGCCTGGCCTTGTTTTGCAAGGGCTGCTCTTTCCTGTTCTTCCTTCAGTGGGTTTTCCACCAGTCCTGCTGTTGGTTTAGCATTGGAACTGCCACAAAACTTCTCAGGGTCTACCCCAAAATCAGCTGAGCGGGAATCCTGCTTAATAACAGGTTTTGAAGGATTATTTTCGCCGGCGTGCAGGAGCATCTCCTTCTGTTCCGGTGTCATTTTAGGATCGAAAGGATCTCCAGGCAGGAATACTGGATCCTGCTGGACAGAAACAGCTGGTTTTTGCTGCTGTTTCCCGGAATCCTGGGCTCGGACTGCAAGTATGCTGCAAGCCAGCAGGATCGTTATCATGAATAATATTCTTGATTTCATTTCAGAGGAAATTTAGGGAAACATGAATGTTTTACCGCTTAATCGAATGCTTGTTAGCTTCATTTTCAGCTTTCAAGGCTTTAACTTCCTGCTGAAGGTCTATAATCAGCTTGTTTTGGTCGATCAGGTGCAGGGTGAGTTCCTCGACCTTTTCAACCAGCCTGGTTTGCATTTCACCGAGGCTGATACCGTTTTTCTCGACTTCCCTCGCTGAAGGGATACCGGGTAGATGTTTGTTGATTTTGATGCTGTTTTCAAGTTCGGGAAGGCTCATCAGCTCGTAGTTTTCGGAGAAAACGTAATCTGGCCAGCTGGAAGTAGCCTGCACCAGCACTTCCGTGCATGCAATTTTGCCATTTACTGACAAGGCATAACCTGTAGCCTGGGTAGAAGTTCCGACCCTGAGGTCGCTGCTGACAACAACATCCCCGGAAAAGTAACCGGCGTAATTATTATCGCCACCGGCAGCAAAACCATAAACTCCGTAAGCTGTTCCACCAGTACCTGAATATCCGTAACCGTAAACCCCTGCTATTGAGCCTGAATAGCCTGCACCATCTGCAAATCCATATACCCCGCGATAACCACCACTGCCATAAACACCGATGCCATAACCGGGCTGAGGCCGGGAATATGCATCAATAGCACGAGTGTCATGAAGAGCGGGTATGTGTGACCTGGGATGTCAGCACATTCGCTGTTGAGTCTGCACCGCCGGTACCACCATTATGTCCCTGGATAAGCATTCTACCCCGCATTTGGGCTGCATAATTTATCAGTGCTCCTTTTGATTCAGCAAAAAGAGCATAATTTGTTGCAGTAGTTGATACACCGTCTGACACGAACAAGCCTGCATAATTTTCTGTGTTGTCATCGTTATTCCAGCCATACACGGCAGTTCCATTGCCTCCTGCATTGGGTTTTATTCCCAATACCCCTGCATTCACAACATCAACAGGTGCACCAAGAGACATTGGCTCCAACACACCAAGCATACCGGTGGCATAAACGAAAGCGCTTTCATCATTCCCCCTGACAGCAGCTTTTCCACTAACATAATTTGTAACATTCAAGCCATAGTTATCCGGATTTGTCAGGCCTATACCTACCCTACCGGCATTGAAGTAAATATCAGCGCCACTCGGTTGCCAGTAATCGTTTGAAGAACTTCCTATTTTTTGCCAGGCGGCACCATCATAATAGTAGAAGCCGGCTACTCCGTCAGTTTGGTAAATGATTAAACCGGCAACGGGAGAAGCAGGACGCTGAGCAAACGTCATACGTGGTGCAAGGATCCCTTTCCCGGTTGCTTTAACATCCAGCATAGCTGATCCATTGGGTGCAGTTCCATCTGTATTGATAGCCATCTGTGCAGTAACTCTGATACCGCTGGCCATCAAAAAAAACACAAGAACCATCCACTTAATATCTATGGATAAAAGGTTCTTTTGTGAGAGAGGTAAAGAATATCTCATGAGGGTTGGGTTTTGGGTAAATGTTAGATTTTGAATGTGTGAAAATAAGTTAGAAATCCGGAGTTAGTGAAAACTTCTGCAGTAAAATGAATAGAATTATGAAATTTAGACAGCATCGGAAGGCTAATATATTGAATATTACATATATAACTAAGTATATGTATATAAAGATTCTAAATAGTATATTTAAACTACAGAATAACAGGGAGTTGAATGCACTTATGTGTAATTAGGATATAATTCAGACTGACAAGGTTAGGTAAAAACAGTGAAATTTGAATGAGACCTGCCGGGAGGATTAACCGTTCGTGAATTGACAGATCGCAAACCTATTCTGTTAGGGTATAATTCTATCTGATGCTTAGAACTTTATTATTTCAGCGATGATTGATTATCGTTTACCATACTTTGCAGCAGTAATTCAAGTTCCCTGATGCGTAAATTTTGCATGCTGATGGCTGATGTAAGGGCTTCAATTCTTTTCACAAGAGCTTCATTAAGATCGAGGATACTCAAGTTAATATCATCTGTATTGTCCGGAGAAATTTCTTTGTTGACAAATTCCGGCTTGTTTATGGTTTGGTTATCTGGTCGCTCATAGTCATTTATTCTTTTAAGCAAAGGATAAGCATCTGCGAGGATCAGATCATATCCATAGATTTTCCCTTGTACCATAAGTGCCGGGGTTTGAGTATTCTGGGTATTAACTTTCAAACCATTGGCGATAAAGCATTCACCATCAAAATATCCGGCCCAGTTTACATTTCCTCCTGTTGCCGAACCATAAACTCCTACAGCAGTTCCATCCAATCCTGAGGTTGAGAGCCCTTGTACTCCATAAACCCATCCACTATAACCAGCACCATTAGCTTCTCCATAAATGCCTTTCCAACCTCCGGATCCTTTGATTCCCACGCCGTAGCCGGGTTTGGGCAATGATATTCCTTCGATAGCCCTGGAGTCGGAAGGTTGACTATGGCGCACCTGGACTGATAATAAAGTGCTAAGGGAGTCAGCTGAAGCTGAGTTACCGTTGTTGCCTTCGATCAGGACTCTTCCTTTAAATTGTCCGGCATAATTGATCGCAGCGCCCCTTGCTTCTGCATAAAGTGCATAGTTATTATTGACACTGGCACCATCGGTGATGAAGATCCCTGAATAGTTGGATGCATTGTCATCATTATTCCATCCGTAGATAGCAGCTCCATTATTTCCTGCATTAGGTTTAATGCCCAGAACACCAACATTCATCACACTGAATGGAACACCCATAAGCACAGGGCCTAATGCTCCCAACATTCCTGATGCAAATATATTGGGTGCAATCTCGACATTTCCCTTTACTGCAGCCTTGCCATTCAAGTAGTTTGTTACTTTCAACCCATTATTTTCAGAAGTGGTCGACCCAATGGAAACCCTGCCGCTACTGAAATATATATCCTGGCCTGTCGGCAGCCAATAATCAGCAAGGGCAGATCCAAAACGTTGCCAAATAAGACCATCAAAAAAGTAGTATCCCGGATTTGATCCATCTGTCTGGTATATCATGAGACCGGTTGCAGGATTTACAGGCCTGTTTGCGAATGTCACCCTTGGTGGCAGAAAGCCCAGGTTGGAGGCTTTAATATCCAGCATTGCAGAAATATGTGGAGTAGTTCCATCGGAATTGATTGCAACCTGGGCATTTACCAGGGTTGTCAGTGTCAGGAATATGACTGTCAGAAGAATCCGTGTAAGGATAATGACCTTGTTATTACCTATTAAGGAAAGAGAAATAGAGTGCATGGCAGTATATGTATTAGTGATGGATGAAGAAAATCCTATACTAGGTTAAAATTACGAAATATATTATGCTTTTTTGTAATTAATATGTTAATAAAGAGGTTGTTACCTTCAATTTAGAATTGTAGAATGCATAATGAATTGATTTTATACGTTCTAAGAAGTTGTTATTTGAAAGAATTCTAAATAGTGCTTTTACAGGATGATGGATAAACTATATATAAAACTAAGTGAAAGGGATGTAATTTATGCTTAGTACCTAAATCAAAAGGGAGTTTCTTTGAAAGTCACTTGATTCATGGCATGGAGAATGGAATATAACTTACATAATAACAATGTGTTATAAGTCATTTTCTCTTTTCATGGCTGACTTAAAAATTGGAATGATTCATTTTGATCCAGTTCTTAAGAGCGCTGAATTCTTTTTCAAAGTTTGGGGTAAGGATATTTTTATTCAAGAGGTTTTCAATATCTCTCAGGTTCCAGAATCGTCCATCAGAAATCTCATCAGGATTATAGCTGATGGAGCCATTATATTGAGTGATAAAAGAGAATACCAACTCAGCTTCCATGCTAGAATCCCAGCGGTATTTCAGGAAAGGAGTGAATGTGAATTCTGAAAGATTAAGTTCTTCCAAAGCTTCCCTTTTCAATGCGGCTTCAATGGTTTCATTCAGTCCAATATGTCCGCCAACTGCAGTATCCCACATACCTGGCTGAATATCCTTATTAGCATTTCTTTTCTGAAGGTAAACCTCTCCTTTTTGATTGATCACATGTAAATGAACAACAGGGTGTAGAATCATGGTTTTTGAATGAGCCTGGGACCTGCTTACTTTACCAATCGTACGGCCATCTTCATCCACCATTGGAAACCATTCTTCAGTTGCTTCTACAGCCTTGTTTTTTTTTCTGCCAGCCATGAATATCCATCCAAAATAAACTGCAAAAAAGATATAAAGCAAAAAACCACTGATGAAAGCCCATGTGGCTTTTGACATGAAAAATGCTGAATATACTATTAAGACGGTATGGATGAGGAACATCCAAAAAAGAGCAAGAAAGGTTTTTTTAAGTTCTTTCTGATGATCAGGATCGATGGAGATATCTTTAAGGAATCTCTTTGAGTACAGAAGGAGGATATTCTTGTTGGAGAAAGTGGATAAGCCTATGATAACCAAGAAAATGCAATTGATTAAAGCAGGTTTGAGTTTAAAGAAAATTTCATCACTTGAAATCAGGGAGACACCACCAAGAATCAGTAATAAAGCTGTGTCAAAAATGATAAACCAATCAAATCTTCTTTCTTTCAGGAGTATAAAAATCAGTTCGCCTAAACCAAAAGCAATGGCAACAATCAAGCCCGTTTTGGTTCCCCACACAGCATCAGCAACAAGAAAGATGAGGATTGGGAACAATCCGGGTAACATCTTTTTAAAGAGATCCCAAGGTTGTTGATTCATAGATAGTATTCAATAAAAAAGGGAGTTCATCAGAACTCCCTTTTAAAATTTCTCAAACTTATTTTGCGTAGGAAATGGCTCTTGTTTCCCTGATGACAGTGATCTTGATCTGACCGGGATAGGTCATCTCTTCCTGGATTTTCCGGGACAGGTCATAGGATATTTGGTTGGATTCTTCATCAGAAACCTTATCAGCGCCAACAATAACACGTAATTCACGACCAGCTTGAATAGCATAGGTTTTTACAACTCCCGGATAGGAGAGTGCAAGTTCTTCCAGTTTATTAAGGCGTTGGATATAGGCTTCCACAACTTCACGGCGGGCTCCAGGTCTGGCACCACTGATAGCATCACATACCTGAACAATAGGAGCAATCAGTGTCTCCATTTCAACTTCATCGTGGTGTGCGCCAATTGCGTTGCAGATATCAGGAAGTTCCTTGTGTTTTTCGGCCAGTTTCATCCCAAGGATTGCATGTGGAAGTTCAGCCTCATTTTCAGCGACCTTACCAATATCATGAAGTAATCCGGCGCGTTTCGCTTTCTTAACATTCAGTCCAAGTTCTGCGGCCATTGTAGCGCAGAGATTGGCAACTTCTCTTGAATGCTGAAGGAGATTCTGTCCGTAAGAAGAGCGGTATTTCATCTTACCAATCAGACGAACCAATTCTGGATGAAGTCCATGGATTCCGAGATCAATTGTGGTACGTTTACCTGTTTCAATGATCTCCTGTTCGACCTGTTTTTTAGTTTTAGCTACAACTTCTTCAATACGGGCCGGGTGAATACGTCCGTCTGTTACCAGTTTATGTAACGACAACCGGGCAACTTCTCGGCGAACAGGGTCAAATCCGGAAAGGATAATAGCATCAGGAGAATCATCGATAATAATTTCGATACCTGTTAATGCCTCGAGTGTGCGGATATTTCTACCTTCCCTGCCAATGATACGGCCTTTAATTTCTTCATTCTCAATATTGAAAACGGAAACAGTATTTTCAATTGCCTGTTCAGCAGCAGTGCGCTGAATAGTTTCAATGATAATCTTCTTGGCTTCGGTATTTGCTTTTAGCTTGGCATCTTCAATGATCTCATTGATCTGCCCCATGGCTTCGCTTTTTGCGACATCTTTCAAGCTTTCAATAAGTTGAGCCTTTGCTTCTTCGGCTGAGAGACCGGAGATATGTTCCAATTTCTCAATATGAATTTTATGAGCTTTTTCAACATCCTGAAGCTTCCTGGTTACGATTTCTTTTTGTTGGTCCAGGTTGGTTTTGAGATCAGTAGCTTCTTTAATCTTTTTTTGTGATTCTTCTATTTTTTGGGAAAGTTGTTGTTCTTTCTGGACGAGTTGTTGTTCTTTTTGTTTGAGTCTATTTTCAAACTTGTTGAGTTGGTTATCTTTTTCGTTAATTTCTTTTTCGTGCTCTGATTTTAACTGGAGGAATTTTTCCTTCGCTTGAAGGATTTTTTCCTTTTTTGTGACTTCGGCTTTAGTTTCGGCATCCTGCAGAAGATGTATGCTTTTCTTTTCAATGGCCTTTCGAAGGAAAGTAACTGCCATGATGAAACCTAATGCGATACCTGCTATTGCCGCAACTGCCCCTAACATAGTACTGCCCATTGCGTAGTAATTAAGTGTGAAACATATATTGAGGGCAAGGATCAGGAAAGAAAAAAAACCCGCTATTAATTCAGTGTTTTGGGAAACCCCAAAACGACAAGATTAGGGTTGCCTGAAATCGTCGGGCTTCCACTGTTATCTCCGGATAAGCGGAGTACCACCTGGGTGGCTGAGGCCTGTCCTGTTACTTCATAAGGTCTGCCCTTATTGAAAAGTGTTGAGTTTCCAAACGAAATGAATTAAAGCGGGTTTGTCTTAAATATTTTCAAAGAACGTAATGGATCAATCTTTTAATGCTTCCGTTAGTGAGTTGTCAATTGAAGTCAATGTATCATGCAATTGATTTTGAATGAATCCTGATTCTTCTTCAGCATTCAATGCATCAGTTGCAAAATGCAAAGCCGCCATCGCCAATAAGTCTTGCTTGTCATTGTAGCTATATGTATTGGCATAGAGGTTAATTTGATCGTCAACGAGTTTTGCTGCCTTTCTTATGGATTTTTCCTCTGCACGTTTCACAAACAAGCGATAAGGTCTGTTTGCAATATGAATTGTGACTCCGAGTTCATCCGTCATGGGCAAGTTATATCGGGTGGTTGTTTAAAAGATCAATACATCTGTCAAGTTCCCGCAATAGTTCGTTTAATTTCTTTCTTGCATCTGCTGAATCCTTGCCTTTTGGGATTGCTTTTGCAATTTTTATTGCTTGTATTCTTTCTTCGAGTTCTTGTGTAGATTGTTTGATTTGTTCGTTGGTTTTTTCCAGCTCAAGGTACTTGTTTTTTAAAGAATCATATGCAGCCTGCAGGTTATTGATTTTGTCCACCAGTTTCCTGGTTTTATACTCAATGCCTTTTGCGAGCGTTCCAATAGGTTGCATATCATTCTTGAAAGTTCATTACCTTCTACGGCAAAAATATACAAACTGGGTAAGCGAAGCAAATTTATTATTTATCGCCCTGTCTCCGAAATGTAATACATATTTCTTAACTTTGCGAATAATATTATTAAGTTTACAATTCTTAAGAAGAGACTTTAAAAATGACCTGCCAATTACCGAAACATGCCTGTTTGCTTCTCCTGATGATAGTGGGTTTGGGATTTCATTCTAAAACCCTGGCTTATAAACCAAAAGCCTTTACTGAAACCCAGGATATAAATGTGTATTTGGATTGTAAAACGTGGTGTGATGTCAATTACATCAAAAGGGAGATTTCATTTGTCAACTACATGATTGACAGGTTTGATGCGAATGTTTACCTGATGATTAACGGACGACCCACAGGTGCCGGGGGATTGGAAGTAAGCCTCGTTTTCAATGGTCAAAAGGAGTTTGGTGGTTTGAATGATACATTAGTGTTTTTCCGGTATGCGACTGAATCGAATGATGATTACCGTCAGAAAATGGTGAGGATGATGAAAATCGGTCTAACCCGTTACCTGGGCAGAACAAGCCTTGCTTCTTCAGTAATTATATCCTTACCCCTTGACTCTGCCGGAAATACTGCAAAACCCGCTGCTGCTGAAATAGATAAATGGGATTCCTGGGTATTCAGTATGGGGGCATCAGGGGGATTGAGCGGGAATGATTTTACCAGGAGTAGCAGGGCTGCGGCAAGTTTAAAAGCGTCGAGGGTGACTGAAAAAATAAAAATGTCCTATAGCAATTATACCAGCTATGATAAACAGGTTTATTTCTATGATGAGGATACTCTTGTTACTGAGAATACCAATTACAGCGGTGATGCGACCGTTGTGGCCAGTGTTACGGATCATTGGTCAGTAGGTGGTTTTGGTTCCATCGACAAGAGTACTTATAATAATTACAGGATTTCACTGGCCATCAATCCTTCAGTGGAATATAGCCTGTTTTCCTATGAGCAATCGTCCACTAAATCAGTAACTCTCTTTTACCAGGTAGGCCCGTCTTACAGGGAGTATCATGATAGCTCCTATTATGGGAAGTTGCAGGAAACGATTTTTTCTCAGAATCTCTCGCTAAATGCCGGGGTTGTTAAAAAATGGGGGAGCATGTGGACATCGCTGGGATGGAATAATTATTTGAATTCCTTTGATTTGGAAGGTGTAAGTATCAGTGGATTCACTGTTCATTCCTTTTCTCTGAATGGCGGAGTTGATGTGCGGGTTGTCAAAGGTCTTTCCTTCAATATGCATGGATCTGCCTATTTCAATAAAGGGATTAATCCGAATATTCCTTTGGCCAGTTTTACAAGGGATGACCTTCTTACCAATTCCCGGGTTTTACCAACGAATCAAAGTTTCTATTTTAATATGGGAATCAGTTATCGGTTTGGTTCTATGTTCAGTAATGTCGTGAATCCAAGGTTTGGAGGTGCCGGGACCTGAGTGCCGAGGGAGAGCCTTTGGCTCTGAGTGCTGGGTGCTGAGTGCTGAGTGCTGAGTGCCGAGGTGCCGGAGTGCCGGGGAGTTGGGGCGATGGAGAGATGGGGTGCCAGAGTGCTGGATGCCGGGGAGACGGGGAGCCCCAAAGGGGAGCCTTTGGCTCTGGGTGCTTGATTGCTGGATTGTGCTGGTGCTGAGTGCTGGGTGCTGAGTGCTGAGTGCTGAGTGCTGGAGTGCCGGAGTGCCGAAGTGATGGAGTGCCGGGGAACTGGGGTGCCAGAGTGCTGGATGCCGGAGTGAAAGGGTGCAGGGGAGACGGGGAGCCCCAAAGGGGAGCCTTCGGCTCATTTTTCATTTTGATTTTGAATTTTTGATTTTTTTCATTTTTCATTTTGCATTTTTCATTTTGCATTTTGCATTTTTCATTTTGCCTTCAAATGACCTCACTGTTCTTATTTTGCAACAAGGAGCCTCAGGTTGTATGTTGCTGATTTTGAGGGATCAGAAATGTTGCATAGATACATTCCAGGATTTAATCCACCAACCTCAAGTTGAAAAGTACTTCCGTTTAATTTGAAGGGTACTTCAATTATTTGCCCTGCCAGATTGGTAATGTGCACCTGCATGTTCATGGCATCAAAAGGCATATCAATGTAGGCAGTATTGACAGCAGGATTTGGGAATAACAGAGGTTGTGCAATAAATGATTGTGATTCCGGAATTTCCACACTGCAAATTCCAGGCATGTTTTGGTCAAGCCAGTTCAGACGAAGTGATATCCAGGCCTTAAATCCATCAATTTCACCCTGGAAGGTGGATGGTATCAAACCGACAACCGGAGTCCCTACATTTAATCCAAGAATGGGCCAGCGTATATAATGCCTTTCCTGTGCCTCCCAGAGATAGGTTGCATTGCTGTCGATATAGTTAAAGAGTTGTTCTTCGCTTAACAAACCGGATCTTAATTCCGTATACCTGCATTTTATCTTGTTCGCGAACCAGGGGTCCTGAAGCAGCCTGATATGCCATCCGGGTGAACTTACATCAGGATAACAATCATTTACCATATAAGCCCATCCACTTCCATCAGTGTTTTTAAAGATCTGGCATTCATCGATATTTTTCCAGGCCCAGTCGAAGTCCCATACAGGCCCTAATTTGATCCTTCTGTCAAGGCTGTCCCGATCCTTATGAAAGAAAAAACTCTTTTTAAACCCATCGTTATTGCGGGATAATTCATTTACCAGGAAATAGTCGATAAAGGCCTTCTCATCAATAAAAGGGCGGTATCCAAAAACAGGGTCCTTGAAGTTATTGCTATAGAGAGCGGATTCAAAGCTGCTGACATAGCTTTTGATATAGTTCTTTTGCTGCAAGGTAATGATTGCCGGGTCAGGATATTCATAAACATAATGCACATCAAAATTTTGATGTCCAATAGGATGATACGGGGATTGCCAGCTATTGTCCTGGTCCCAGTAATCTATTTTGAATATATATCCTCCGGTGAGTGGCTCTCCGCTGTTTTCAAGTTCAGTAAGTTTTGCGATATCCACCCTGCCGTCATCACGTTTTATTTTTTCCCCGAAAATATAAATTCCCTGGTACACATTATTGACCATGACTTCGCAGAAACGGGTCCGGGAAGCATATTCCCCCATATCATTGAATAATTTGAATGCCAGGGTATTCCTCATGAAGACCTTATCGTTGTAATTCGCCAGGAGAACCCAATCACTTTCTTCTGGGAATCCGAATAAGGGTACATCCAGGTCATTCTGGTTTCCATCACGGGTTTCAACAGCATAAGGCTTTTGTGGCAGCCATGCCGAGAAATGTCCGCGGACTTCAATGCCTATGTTGCCATCATAGATATTTCCGGGATCATTGATATGGTTGACCTGACCTGCCCCATTATCAATGATTTTCATCACACCTGGAATTTTAGGCTCATCAGGGATAGGAATCCCGAAAGTGCTGATAATTACAATTGGCAGGTTACTTTGGGTAAACTGTTGAGCTTTGGCTATAATAGCAATGCAAAGAATGAGTAGTGTTGAAAAGGCACGGATCACTTTAATCGTTTGAAATCGTTATTAGATAATAATCTGGAGCAACTGGCAATTCAGATTGAATAGGTAAAGATATAATATTGTGAATTGCGGCCATATCGCTTGTGCTGCAGAATAGTATCCAGTTGCAATATATTCAAAACTGACTCTCACTGAACAAAACTTTTCAACAACTGTATAAAATCTTGTTTCATGGTGTTAATTTTGCAATGATTAGCGATTCAATTTCTTATATTCTGTTTTTTATGACTGAAGAATTTTTGCACTATCTGTGGCAATACCGGCTTTATTCAACTCAATTAACCCTGGTTACAGGTGAGCCTGTTTTTGTTTTACATCCCGGAATCCTTAACAGGGATTCTGGACCTGATTTCTTTAATGCCCGGGTGAAGATTGGAAGCACTCTCTGGGCAGGGAATGTGGAAATTCATGTTCTTGCATCCGATTGGGAGCGACACAGGCATCAGCATGACAGAGCCTATGAAAATGTGATCTTACATGTTGTATACAGGAATGATCGTGTCATTGAGACACAGAATGGTATTCTGATTCCGGTACTTGAGTTGAAGGATTCTCTGGACAAGGATTCATGGCAACAGTATTTGAAATTTATGGGATCACGGAGCTGGATTCCCTGTGAATCAACATTCGGGCTGGTAGAATCTGTTGTCAGGACTGCCTGGTTAGACAGATTATTGGTTGAACGGCTTGAGCGAAAGGCTGCACAGGTTGAAAGATCCCTGAACTTGTCAGCCAATGACTGGAACCAGGCATTTTATCGTTTGCTGGCAAGGAATATGGGGTTTAAGTTGAACAATGATGCATTTGAGATTCTGTCATCTTCAATTTCTTATCAATGTTTATGGCGGCATGCGGAGAACCGGTTTCAAACCGAAGCCCTGGTCTTTGGTCAGGCGGGTATGCTGGAAGAACCTTTTAAGGATGATTATCACAAGGCACTTGCAAATGAATACAGCTTCCTGAGGCAGAAATATAGCCTTAAGGCCATGGATGCTCATATCTGGAAGTTCATGAGGATTCATCCTTCAAATTTCCCGACGATAAGGCTTTCACAATTCGCATCCATCGTACATATTACGCAGGGGTTATTATTAGATTTGATAGAAATTCAATCACCAGATCAGTTACATAAAATGCTGGATATTGAAGCTGCTGATTACTGGAAAACACATTACAGGTTTGGGCATCAGGTAAAAGAACACTCATGTCGGTTAGGTAAAACAGCGATTCAGCTTCTTATGATTAATTTCTTTACACCTTTCCTTTTTATCTACTCTAAAAAACTTGGAAACGAAAAGATGAACAGGCAGGCATTTGAGATGTTGCAGATAATAGAGGGAGAAGACAATGCAATTACCAGGCGTTGGAAATCGATGGGAATGAAGGGGTCATCAGGTGCTGAAACTCAGGCTCTTCTTGAGTTAAAAAGTAATTATTGCGATCGGAAGCGCTGCCTTTCATGTGGAATTGGAATATCCTTATTGAGGATGAAAGACCAGGTGGAGTCAAGCTGAAATAATTGCTTTCCTTCTTGTTTGATACAATTGTTTTGTTATTTTTACGAGATAAACATCTTATTTAATGCAATGACAACCAATAACGAATCCTGGGGTACAAGAGTAGGCCTTGTATTGGCAATGGCCGGAAATGCTGTCGGATTAGGAAATTTTCTTAGGTTTCCAATGCAAGCAGTTCAGAATGGCGGAGGTGCATTTATTATTCCGTACCTGGTTTGTTTTTTATTGATGGGGATTCCCCTGTTGTTTGTTGAATGGTCAGTGGGCCGATATGGTGGTCAGTATGGTCATCATACCACTCCTTTTGCGTTCTATAAAATGACGAAAAAACAATTATGGACTTATATCGGGGTATTCGGAATTTTTTCAAATATTGCCATCGCTTCTTATTATTGTTATATCGAAAGCTGGACATTATCCTATACTTTCCATTCCGCTTTCGGCTCTTTTAATGGCATGGATCAACATGGAGTATCAGAATTTTTCTCTAACTATTTAGATATTTCCACAACCACTACCGGGATTCCATATGAAGCTGTTGTATTTTTCGTTTTCTGCCTTGCTTTGAATGTCTGGATATTAAGCCGTGGATTAAGTGGAGGTGTAGAGAAAGCTGCCAAGATCGGGATGCCTTTACTCATTATTTTCGGAATTTTTCTGGCTATCAAGGGAATTACACTAAAGGCCGGAGATCAGGGAGCTTTGTTTGATGGGACACTTGGACTTAATTTCCTCTGGACGCCTCAATACGATTCTTTAACAAACCCTAAAGTATGGTTGGCAGCGGCAGGACAGATATTCTTTACACTTTCATTGGGTCAGGGCTCGGTTCAGTGTTATGCTTCTTATGTAAAAAAGAAGGATGATATAGCATTAAATGCGATGTCAGCAGGATGGATGAATGAATTTGTTGAAGTAGTGCTAGGGAGTGCCATCATCATTCCGATTGCAATTGGATATTTTGGACTTGAGAAAGTAGTAGAGTTAACTCAATTAGGTGGCCTGGGTCTAGGCTTCAGGGTGATGCCATTCCTCTTTTCACAATGGGGAGCAATCATTTCCGTCATGGCAGGAGTGTCTTTCTTCGGATTATTGTTTTTTGCAGGAATTACCAGTTCTTTAGCCATGGGGACTCCGTGTATGTCGTTCCTGATGGATGAGTTTAACTGGCGCAGGAAAAGGGCTGCTATTGCATTTGGAGTCGCTGTACTGGTACTTGGATTGCCCACAGTTTTGTTTTTCCAGGAAGGAGTATTCGACGAATATGATTATTGGGCAGGAACCGTTTCACTGGTACTTTTTGCCACTTTGGAAATTATATTGTTTTCCTGGGTCTTTGGAATGAAGAAAGGATGGGTTGAAATTACTCATGGAGCTGATATTAAGGTTCCGATCATTTTTAGATTTATTTTAAAATGGGTTACTCCCTTTATGTTGCTGGGTGTATTCTTCGGCTCGTTGGTAAGACCGGCCAACGACGAATGGAGTAAACTTGGCTTTAAAGGCTGGGAATTGCATAAGGAAAGCATCCTTGGACAAATGATGCACAAAGGAATAGGGCCGAATAATGCCTATTTTGCTGATTCTTTTTATGCTGAACAGGATGGTATGATTGATTCTTTATATACCTATCATGAAAAGACCTTTGTTCAGGTAACTGACACAAGTTCAGGGGTGTCAATTTCATCATCTTACAGATATAAGGAAAATCATCAATTGATGAAGGAAAAGGGAGACTGGATAAAAAAAGGTGAAGTTTTATATACAGGAAGTGTTATCAATAAGATCTTCTTTATAGATATTTCCAGGTTTTTACTTTTCACAGTATTTGTCCTGATCGGAATCACTGTTTATATTGCTTACAGAAGAAGAAAAAAATCAAACCGCATCTGAAAAAAGCAGAAAAGCTATGGAAACACAACCCCTGATTTTCATGATTGTATCTGAAGCAATTATTACAATGCTTACTGTTTATTTTTTCATAAAGGTGCTTACCACAAAACCAAGGAAAGAACCCGATTCATATACAAATGAGTAACTCATAAAGACTCAAGCCCTATGAGCACTGAAACAGGCTTCAGAAAAAGTTTGAATCTGCTTGATTCAACTGCAATCGTTGCAGGATCAATGATCGGTTCGGGGATTTTTATTGTAAGTGCCGAGATGTCGCGACACCTGGGCTCTCCCGGTTGGTTGCTGATTGCATGGATCATCACCGGAGTGATAACCATTATTGCAGCTTTGAGTTATGGTGAGCTTGCTGCCATGATGCCACATGCCGGAGGTCAATATGTCTATATTCGGGAGGCGTTTAATCCGTTCAGTGGATTCCTGTATGGCTGGACTTTTTTTATGGTTATTCAGACCGGTACAATTGCAGCTGTTGCAATGGCTTTTGCTAAATACATGGGGGTTCTTGTCCCATGGTTTTCTGAATCCCATCACCTTATTGAGATAGGGCCCATTAATATTTCAACGGTCCATTTGCTGGCAATTGTGATGATTACTCTATTGACTTATAATAATATGCTTGGTGTTCAGAAAGCAAAATGGGTCCAGAATTTATTCACTATCACTAAAGTAGTTTTATTACTCGGGTTTATCATCATCGGGCTTTTCATCGCAAATAATGCCCCGGCTGTGGAAGCCAACAAAGCCATATACTGGAAAGCGGTTTCCCTGGATGGAAGTAGTTTGGCAGGTTGGGCCTTAGTAGTTGCAATAGGTGTATCGCTGGTCGGTTCCGTTTTTTCTGCTGAT
The DNA here is from genome assembly GCA_016707785.1 of Bacteroidales bacterium. Classification (NCBI taxonomy): domain Bacteria; kingdom Pseudomonadati; phylum Bacteroidota; class Bacteroidia; order Bacteroidales; species Bacteroidales bacterium. The sequence continues at coordinate 136,318 of JADJGZ010000014.1, forward strand.
GCATGGAATAGTATCACACTCGCAGCAGCTGAGGTAAAGAATCCAAAGAAAAATATTCCATATAGCTTATTAATCGGCGTTTCATTAGTGATTATCATGTACATACTTGCTAATATCGCCTATCTCAATACCCTTCCACTCAGAGGGAATCCTGATGGCACCACGGTAATGGAAAGAGGAATACAGTTTGCAACAAACGATCGCCTGGGGACAGCCTCTATATATGGATTGTTTGGTGCCGGGGCTGCATTGATTATGGCCGTTTTTGTTGTTATTTCCACTTTTGGTTGTAATAATGGACTTATTCTGTCCGGTGCACGTGTGTATTACGCAATGGCAAAGGATAACCTGTTCTTTAAAGGAGCCGGTCAACTGAACTCCAAAGGGGTTCCTGCAAATGGACTGATCTTCCAGGCTATATGGGCTTCCTTATTATGCTTATCAGGGACATATTCTGAACTCCTGGATTATGTTGTTATAGCTATTCTTATATTTTATGTGCTAACCATTATAGGTATCTATGTTTTGAGAGTAAAAAGGCCTGATGCTGAGCGTCCTTATAAGGCATTTGGTTATCCGGTCCTGCCCGCTATCTATATCCTGGCAGCCTTGTTATTGATGTATATTTTACTTGTTTACAAACCTGAACATACACGTCCGGGGCTTTATATCATTCTTACCGGAATTCCTGTCTATTATCTCTGGAAAGGACTTCGCAGGAAAAATGAAAAGACTTAACCTATTATTGGACCATGTAGAGATGTGGTGATGAGGAAATGAGGAGATGAGGAGATGAGGAGATTAGGAGACGGGGAGATGGGGATGAGGGTGAGTTGGAGATTTGGTGAGCTGGTGATTTGGGATTTGGGACTTGGATCTTGAGACTTGGATCTTAGGACATCCGCCATCATACATCCGCCATCATGCATCCGCCATCCATCATACATCCGAATTCCTAACATCATACATCCGACATCCTACATCCGACATCCGACATCCCACATCCGATCATTCCACATCCGACATTCCACATATTTCAATATTTTATATCATGACTCCAAATAAATTCAAGGAATTTTTTGATTTCAATTCCACAGAAAGAAGAGGAAGTATTGTTTTAATTATTTTATCCTTTACTATCTTGCTTATTCCATCAGTCTATTCAAGGTTTTATCGACCAGAGATTGAGGATATTACAGCGTTTTCAAAGGATATTTTAGCATTTGAAGAAGGGCTAAGAAGGGATACTTTGAAGCAGGGTGATTTAAAAAATGATACATTATCCGGGTTTTCAAATAATAAGCAAGAATTTATAACAATTCCATTTTTATTTAATCCCAATGGATTATCAAATGAAAATTGGCGGAAATTGGGATTGAAGGATTGGCAGATCAAGGTAATAAAGAATTATGAAGCAAAGGGTGGCAGATTTTACAAAAAGGAAGATCTTAAAAAGATATATGGGATTGATGGGAACTTGTATATGAAGCTTGAACCTTATATAACGATTCCTCAAAGTCAGGTATCCAGAAAAGAAGCCCCTAATACAAGCTGTTCAAAGGCCTCTAAGCAATTGCTGATAGATATAAATGAGGCTGATACCAATATGTTGATGGAGTTGCGGGGAATAGGGCCAGCTTTTGCCCGAAGGATTGTGAAATACAGGGAGAAATTGGGAGGTTTTTATTCAGTGGATCAACTATTGGAAGTCTATGGTTTTGACTCACAACGTTTAGGTTTGATCAAGGAACTGTGTACTGTCGGGAAAGGACCTTATCGCATGATACCGATAAATACTGTAAGTGCACAGGAGATAAAATATCATCCATATTTATCTTATGAATTGGCAAAAAAGCTTATTGATGCCAGGATTCAGAAAGGGGGATTTCGATCAGCACTGGATATAAAAGGAGTTCCGGAAATATCAGATGAAGTTTTACGAAAAATAATTCCTTATTTCAATTTTCAAAACTAAATCAAGGATTAGTTTCATCTTTTCGAAGGTGATAGACTATTTTAAACGGAGGTGTTACAGTAGTTTCTTCAAGGGGAGTCCCGTTATCATTTGATAAGGGTTCAATTTCTGAGATAGCAGGCGGTTCCTGATCGGGTTCATCATCTTCATCCTCCCAGAGGTATTCCTTCTTCTGTGGACCATAAGAACGGTAGAAGAATGCAATCATTACCCCTGCAAGTAAACCAAGGAGGTGTGATTCCCAGCTGATATTTTTTTCAGGGAAGAAATCAGGAATAATCCCCCAGATCAATCCACCATATAAGAAAACTACAACCAAAGAAAAAGCCATTAACCTTGCCTCTTTTTTTAGCACACCACCCATGAAATGGAACCCAGCCAAAGCATATACAATTCCTGAAGCGCCAATATGAATCCCGGTATCTTTGGCAAAGATCCACACCCAGAAACCAGTGGTAATCCATAAGAGTGCAAGAATTCTGTATGCCAGTCTCTCATAGAAGTAAAAAAGTCCGGCACTCAGCACAAAAAGGGGGACAGAGTTGGCTGAAATATGAGCGAAAGATGCATGCAGGAATGGAGAGAGAAGGATGCCCTTCAAACCTGACCAATGCTGAGGGAGAAGGCCATAACCTGAAAAATCCTGATGGGATATGTACTCAACTAACCAAACAGCCCAGATCAAAAGGATCAGAATTGCCGGCGCCAGAAGGCTATGTATAAACCGTTTTTTATCAGTAGAATCCATTATTCAGGAAATGAATTCTTTACTAACAAATGAAAGCCCAAAATAGAGTTACTGCCATAATGACAGGGGCTAATTCTCCCTGAAAGATTTTGGCTTAACGATTGTGAACACCCTGTTTACAGTAAAACCGAAATATATATCACCTTTGGTTATGTCCCCGGTAGTTTCTGTTATAAAGGCTCTTTCAAACATTGGCTGCGAATTACTGACCCTCAGTTGGAATACGTGGCCTCCCGTTTCGATATCGAAACCAACAGCTATGGCATCCTTAAATTTCTTGTCATCATTGCCATTGAAGGTGTGGAAATATTCGGCATTTAAAGAAGTCCTCTGAGTTAGTTTGATCCGGCCCCCTGCTCCAAGAGCATATATGTCATTAGGCTCATTTCGCGTGGCTACCAGGTTTTTATGGATCATAGTAGGTGTTAATTGAAATGAGAATGCATTTGAGAACTTCCTGGCCAGAAGCAACTGATTGCAAAAAGCCAGTCTTGAAGAAAAATAATTTGTACGCGTTTCATCCTGCCATTTCAATCCATTTACTGAAGTGCTGGAATAAAAAATTAAGGAAATTGGCATATTCCGTTTTCCGGTACTTTGTCGTAATACTTTGGCTTTAACAGCTCCATCAACGGTCTTTTCAAAATTACTTCTTCCAATAGAAACAGAAAGCCAATCATTAATACCATATTCAAGTCCCAGGCGAATTGTCGACTTATCTAGTCCAAAGAATTCATAAGCACCTTCATTGATTCTGCCGAAATTATGTTCTATCAGGAATTGCAGTGTTCCAGGAGCAGGGCTTTCCACAGATTGCCCAAGAACAAGGCGAGTTGTTTTGAAAGTTGCATAGGCATAGTCGGTAGCCGGAGCCTCATCATTGAGGAGATTCATTAGATCGTCCTGGGCATTAAGAGGGCTGGTTTGTAAGATTAAGACTATTAATACAGAGAAAAAAAGCTTAGGTGATAATGACATTGGAGTTTGTTTTTCGAAGAAGTTTGAACAAGGCTATTTTACAAAAGAACATTTGCTGAATTTGACATCCGTCATATCAAATCCATTGCAGAATCCTTTAATTTTCACATCAGTGCCTTTCGCTATAGCCAATCCTTCCGCATTGTATTTGCTCAGGAGTTCACAGCGGATGGATTTGTCACCGAACATGGAATCAGCTTCCATTACAAAAACAGCAAACACTAGTGAGTCTGACTGATCTGTCCGGTCCATTTTACCGGTTATTTCAATTACTTTACCGGTGTACAAAGAATCTGCAAGTTTCATATCACCATTGTACTCTTTCCACAATGCTTCAGAACTCATGGTATAGGCAGGTGTGGCCTTTTCAATGTCAGCATGAGGTTTATTTACATAAAACCTGAAGACAAGATAGGCTGCTAAAGCTCCCACTATTGCGAGAACTAATATTATTTTGATCCATTTATTCATGATTTTTGGTTTTTGGGTTAATGCACTCATATAAATGACTTGTAACCTGATCTCTTTAATTTACAAAAGGCAGGGTACATAGATCAGTTAGGCATTCCAGCGGCTACCCAGCTATTCAATTGATCAATTTTGCAATTAGTCATTTGTCCGGAAGGTGGCATAATGGAAAACCCATTTTGTTGCATGATGTGATTCTGCAGGTTTTTGTTCTGGACTGCAGATTTAACTTGTTCATAGGTGCTCAGCGTCAATCCTGCAGAAGGAGCATTACCTGCATGGCAGCTCAGACAATTTGCGCTAATTATAGGGCTGATGGTGAGTTGATATGTTGGAGAAGTTGTATCACAGGTTGTTCCCGGATAAAGAGCTTCTTCATTATCATAATAACATCCGCCAAAAAATAATGTTAGGGAGAAAAGAGATATTACAAGGAGTTTGTTCATATAAGATAAGGTGTTTTAGTTGTTTGGTGTTCCATCGTTGATCCATCTGTTGAATTGAGCCAGGTTACAATCAGAAAGTTGGTTTGAAGGTGGCATCATAGAAGCGCCGTTCCGGTTATACAGGTGGTTAAGTAAAGATTTGTTTTCAACAGCATCTTTCACCTGGGAGTAAGTATTGAGAGAAAGACCTGCGGAAGGGCTTGCTCCGCTATGGCATCCTTTACAATTAAGCTCAATGATGGGGTAAATAATTCCCGAAAAAGTTACGTTTGACGAATCACATCCTGAATCGTTACATTGTGTATTATTAGCTCCTTCAAGTATCCAAAGCTGAATGGTTGTAATCTGTGCATTGGTTAAAGGTTCACTTGGTGAAGGGGGCATGAAACCTTCGGTCCACTGCAAAGTGGTAATGGCTGTATACAATTCACTCTTATTTGCTTTGCCTGGTTCAACTTTACTTCGGATTGAAGCATAACTATTTAGTTCAAATTCTTCTGATCCATCATGGCATCCGGACTTGGCACAATTGGATTGAATAATTGGGAGTACTTCAGTTTCAAAACAAATGGAATCATTTATTCCAGGAACAATTGGCTGGACTTCACCTTCATGTTTGCAGGATGAAAATATCAATGTAATGAATGCAATTAGCAGAAAAGCACGCAAAGGACAGGAAGAATGTAAAGTCATTTATAGAAATTGTTGAATGTATGCCAAGTAAAAACTTAACATGTTAAAATTTGAATTGTTCAGCAAGTTAACGTAAAATATCAAGAATCGTATATATGTTCATCATTTTTTTAGCCCTGCTTTCGAGAAAATGTAATCAGGGATAGCAATTATGAAGATTTTATTCTCTTATAGCCTTTTTCCTAAGCTGTTGCGAGTTTCACACCCATTGCTCAACCTTTGGCTGGGTTATTCTTTTATTAGGGATGGTAAAGCTGAATTTTGATCCTTTGCCTTCTTCACTTTCAACATTGATTTGCCCACCATGTTTTTCTATGAATTCCTTACACAATAATAAACCTAGCCCGGTACTGGGTTCTCCCTCTGTGCCAGGCCTGCCGCTTTTGGCATCGAGCTGGAAAAGATTCTCCAGCATAGCTTTCTTCATTCCAATTCCTGAGTCACTTATGGAAATTTCAACATCATTTTGATCAGTGTTTCTTGCAGAAATATTCACTCTGCCCCCCTTTGGTGTAAATTTAATAGCATTTGAAATATGATTTCTCATAATAGTTTGGAGCACGTTAATATCTGCAAAAACCGATAAATGATCAGGTATGTTTAGATCGATGCGGATTCCTTTATGGATGGCAGCATCCTTCATTAGTTCCAGGTTTTCATGAACAATAGGGAGGAGTTTTACTGTTTCAGGGTTGAAAGTTATAGCACCCTGTTGGATGCGGGCCCATTGCAAGAGGTTTTCAAGAAGCCTGAACAGGTTGGATGAAGTTTTTCGCATGCTCTCAAGGTATCTTTGAATATCATCCATTGACATTCGACGCAATTCTTCAGCGAGTATATCTGTCAAACCCATAAATCCGCCCATCGGGCCACGAAGGTCATGTGCGATAATTGAAAAAAACTTATCCTTTGTGATATTGAGATTATGAAGTTCTTTACTTTGGCGGTGAAGTTTAATATGAGTGCCAACTCTGGCTGTTACTTCTTCTGCTTTGAAAGGTTTTGTTATATAATCAACGCCACCAAATTTCAGTGCTTTGACTACATCGTCAGTTTCACTTAATGCACTGATGAAAATAATAGGAATTTCACACAAATGCTCATTGGCTTTCATACGACGGCATACTTCATATCCATCCATTTCGGGCATCATAATATCAAGGAGAATCAAATCAGGCTTTTCTTTTTCAGCAACTTGCAGAGCCATTACTCCACTAGGCACTGGCCTAACCTTATACCCTTCATTTTTAAGTATCTCTCCCAATACTTTTAAGTTCGCAGGGATATCATCCACTATCAATATATTTGGGATGTTCTGATTAGAAAAACAAAGATTTTCCATCATCATTCTTTAGTTTGAGTGAGTAATTGCTGCAAACTGCCATATTCATAATTTTTTGCCAGTTCCATGAGTTGTTCAGCAATGTTTGCATTTACATCTTTTATGCTTTCAATAAGTTCTATTAATAGGTCCAAATCAGCAACTGATAAAGCTTCCAGCATACTTTGCACGAGAGCATAAGGCAGTTTTTCTATGTCTGCCTGGATGAGTACTTTATTTATATGCTGATTGTTTTTTGAGGTGGGTGTTTCATCTTCATACAGGTATTCAATATCCAGGATTTTTCCCATGGTGCTAAACAATTCGCTTTCCCTGAATGGTTTACGAATATAGCCCTGCATTCCCAATGATTCCATTTTCTTTCTTTCATCTTCAAAAGCACTTGCTGTTAAGGCAACAATAGGTGTGCGTTTACCTTTTTCTGTCCCCTTTATCAGTCGGGTTGCTTCATAGCCATCCATCACAGGCATTCGCATATCCATCAGGATAAGATGAGGTTCCCATGATTCAAATTTTTCGATGGCTTCTTTTCCATTGATGGCTTCTTCGGTTTCAAATCCGACTAATTTGAGGAGATTTACAGCTACCCTCAGGTTTTCATCCTTATCATCAACAACTAAAATCCGGTGTTCTGAGTGTCCGTTTACAATGCCTATAACTCTTTTGGTGATATTCTTTTCAATCGCATCTGCACTACCATGTTGAATTTTTACCTCGAAAGTAAATATTGATCCTTTTCCAACTTCACTGGTTACAGATATTTTACCACCCAGCAGGATTGATAATTCGCGGCTTAATGCCAGGCCCAGGCCGGTTCCACTTCCTTTTTTTATACCTGTAGTCGTCTGCTCAAAATGTTTAAAAAGTTTATCAAGTTCATCTTCCGGGATTCCCGGACCTGAATCCTGGATTTCCACTGTAAGCAGATTGGTTTCATTATCAAGCACAGATGCACGGGTCCGTATGGCAATCCCTCCTTCCTCTGTGAACTTTATGGCATTTCCAATGAGATTCACAAAAATCTGGCGTAGTTTACTTTCATCAACAAAAACATACCTGGGTAAATCCTCAGCTACTTCGCAAATAAACTGAAGCTGCTTAGATTGGGCACGATCCTTGAAAATCATTTGAATATCGCCGAGTAGGGAATGTAAATCGACATTCGTAGGATTAAGAACTACACGGCCAGCCTCAATCTTCGATAATTCAAGAATATCATTGATCAGGGCCAGCAGATGCTCTCCTGCCCGGATTATAGATACATTATATTCACGTTGTGATTCAGTTAGAAGTTTGTCGCGATTCATCAACTGTGAGAACCCAATAATTGCATTCAGGGGTGTTCTGATTTCATGTGACATATTTGCCAGGAATGCACTTTTCGATTTATTGGCTAATTCTGCTTTTGCAGCCATTTCTTTAGCTTTCTCTGTAGCAGATTCCAGGAAAATATTCGTTTCAACAAGCTTTTTCTCTGCCTTGGCTCTTTTCTTGACATTCACCAACATATGTGCAAAAAGCTGGAGCAATAAATTTTCCTCTTTTGTTCTTGTATGAATCTGATCCAGGTAAACATAACAAACAAATCCGATGTATTCATTGCCTGACATCAATGGAATCGTTACCATACTTTTTGCATGCTGAGCTTTGAGATCTTCAAGGAGCCGGCTTGCAGGTAAATTATTTATGTCATCCATGGAATAAATTTCACCTTTCTGGTGTGAATTTATCATTTCGGGGATTACAGCAAACGAAATGTCCTGCAGGTTCCCGATTCCAGGTTCGAAACCACTGTTATACCATTCGTATTCGCAGGAAAAGGTTTGTTTTTTTACATCACTATTATATATATAACTGCTCCCGGCTGAAATAAATTGTCCGATGGTTTTTAGTGATTCATTAACAGTATGGTTCACCCGCTCTAGTGGAATGTTTATATAGTCAGATGCCATTTCAATGATAATCTTCTGCATCATCGTCTGCCTCACAAGGTCTTCTTCAGCTTTCTTTCTAACGCTCAGGTCATAATTTAATAACTTATTTTTCGATTGAATATTCAGAATAAATAAAAGTCCTAACAGTAAAACAATGAACAGAACAAGGCTTGATTGTACAACCTTGAACATTAGGTTTTTATTCCATGATTTTGAATTATAATCCATTCCAAAAACGGCTATGATTTTGCCTGTGGATTCATCCTTTATTGGAATAAATGCACTCATCCAGGTTCCCCAGCGGTCAGTTAAAGGAGTGGTAAGTAGTTCTTTGCCATCTTTGAATGGCTGCTTATCTTCTGCCTTTGCCTCAGTGTACTCCTGCCCGGGAGGTGAATAGTCTTCTGAATTTTCCGGCTCGGAATCGGCGACAAAGTATATTTTTCCGTTTTTTTCTGTATAGATGTAGGCAAATCGGGCTTGTGGATTTACCTTAATAATAGCCATTAATGTTTGTTTAATGGTCATATATTGTTCCTTGCCAATATCATCTGCCGTGAATTCAAGCGCCATTAAATCATTTTTCGGCAAAGTTGCTCCGATGGATCGCGTAGTCTGAAGAATATTCTCAATTTGTTCTTTTTCTGTCTTATTCCAGACATACCGGATGTATAATATTGACAAAACAGAAATTACCAGCAGAAATAATATCTTCGGGATGCGTCTATTTTTTGTTAATTGTGACTTTCTCATCATCTGCATTAATTTTTACAGTTTCAAAAAGAGCTTGCAGAGCCCTTTGATATTGCCAATCATCCAATAACACGGTCTATAACTACCTGTTTAAGGAGCCTCATTCATTTCGGCAAAAACCTTTTTCCTTCTATTACTTAATAACCTTCCACATCATAAGTAATGATAATTTATGCTTTTTTAATTATGCAAAGTTGATGATGTAGATAATTAAGTCTTTCCTTACTGAAATAGGGAGAATTTCTTTGAAAATGTCGGATGTTTAATGTCGGATGTTTAATGTCGGATGTTTAATGTCGGATGTTTGATGTTGGATGTTTGATGTCGGAT